>VFKT01000168.1 GCA_009885395.1 Deltaproteobacteria bacterium
GCCGACTACCGGATCGGCATCGTGCCGGCCTCCGACACCGGCGCGGTCGAGATGGCGCTGTGGTCGATGCTGGGCAGCAGGCCGGTCACCATGCTGGCCTGGGAATCATTCGGCGAAGGCTGGGTCAGCGACGTCCAGAAGGAGCTGAAGCTCAAGGACGTAACGGTGCTGAAGGCGCCGTACGGGCAACTGCCCGATCTCGCCAAGGTCGATTTCAATTCCGACGTGGTGTTCACCTGGAACGGCACCACCTCCGGCGCGCGCGTCCCGAACGCCGACTGGATCCCCGCGGACCGGCAGGGGCTCACGATCTGCGACGCCACCTCCGCCTGCTTCGCGCAGGCGCTCGACTTCGCCAAGCTCGATGTCGTGACCTTCTCCTGGCAGAAGGCGCTGGGCGGCGAGGGTGCGCACGGCATGCTGGTGCTCTCGCCGCGCGCGGTGGAGCGCCTTGAATCCCATACGCCGGCGTGGCCCCTGCCGAAGATCTTCCGCATGACCAAGGGTCGGAAAATCATCGACGGGCTCTTCCGTGGCGATACGATCAATACGCCGTCGATGCTCTGCGCTGAAGATGTGCTCGACGCCTTGCGCTGGGCCGAGTCGATCGGCGGCCTGCCGACGCTGATCGCGCGTTCGAGGGCGAACCTCGCGGCGGTGGCCGGTTGGGTCGGGTCAAGCCAATGTTTTGAATTCCTGGCCGGCGATCCGGCGCTGCGCTCTTCGACCTCGATCTGCCTGCGCTTCCGGGAAGCGCTTCAAGCATCGCGCGACGAGCCGGCGCTGCGTGCCGAGGCCCGGTCGATCGCCCAATTGCTCGACGCCGAAGGGGTGGCGCACGATATCGAAGCCTACCGCGACGCACCGCCCGGCCTGCGACTCTGGGGTGGTGCCACCGTCGAAACCAGTGATCTGGCGGCCTTGCTCCCCTGGATCGATTGGGCGGCCGCGGCCCAGGCGTCGTGAAGTTGCATCGAGCACCCCGTCGCGACACGCTTGCGGCATGAGCGATCTCGGCTTCACGCATATCGCCCTGACCGCCCGCGATCCGGGAGCCAGCGCGGCGTTCTACGCCCGCTATGCCGAGATGACGGTCGTGCACGATCGCACCGACGCCAGCACCGGCCATCGCGTCGTCTGGCTGAGCGATGGCACCCGGCCCTTCGTGATCGTTCTGATCCAGTCCGCCGAGGTCACACCCAAACTCGACGGCATGGCGCATCTCGGTGTCGCCGTCGCCAGCCGCGAGGAGGTTGACCGCCGCTGCGACCTGGCCCGCTCAGACGGGCGTGCGGTCCGCGGCCCTTTCGATTACGGCCCGCCGGTTGGCTACTGGGCTTTCATTCCCGACCCCGACGGCCATAACCTCGAAATCTCGACCGACCAGGAAATCGAACTTGCCGTCGAAACCGTGGCGCATCCGGAAGGCCCGCGCGGCTGAGGCCCTTGAGCCCGGTCGAGCCGAGCGCCGTTGCAACTTCGCCCGCCGTGCGGCGGAGCGGGCGCTGATACGATCTCTTGCTCCCGGTCGACCCTGATCGCTTTCTCGCCGCAAGCCGCGCTCTGCCCTGAAACCCGGATTGGAACGCCGCGTCGCAAAAAAAGCTCGGCAGAATCTTAGAGGCTGGACGAAGAGCGATGCCTCAGCCATCCTCGGCCGATGGCCGCGAGCACGAAGACAACCGAATCCCCGCTCACCCTCACGATCGATATCGGCGGCACCGGCCTGAAAGTGTTGGTGCTCGACGCCAGCGGCACGCCCCTTGGCGAGCGCAGCCGCATCGCCACACCGCGTCCGGCGACGCCCGACGCCGTCCTTGAGGCATTGGAGGAAATCGTCAAGCAACAACCCGCTTTCGACCGGATCGCGGCCGGCTTTCCCGGCGTGGTGGTCGATGGGGTGGTGCACACCGCACCCAATCTTGACGGCGATTGGGCTGGCGTCACGCTGACCGACGAACTCAACCGGCGCTTCGGCAAGCCGACCCGCGTCGCCAACGACGCCGATGTGCAGGGTCTGGGGGATGTCGAAGGTCACGGCGTCGAAATGGTGCTGACGCTGGGCACGGGGCTCGGCTCGGCGCTTTTCCTCGAGGGCCGGCTGATCCCCAACCTCGAACTCGGCCACCACCCCTTTCGCGGCCGCAAAACCTACGAAGACTGGGTCAGCAACAAGGCCCTGAAAAAACTCGGCAGGAAGAAATGGCGTTTGCACGTCAGCGAGGTCGTGGCGCAGGTCCAGCCGATCTGGAACCCACGCTTGATCCATCTTGGCGGCGGCAATGTCCGCCTGCTCAAGGCGGCGGACCTTCCCGCCAACGTTCGCCTGCAATCGAATACCGCCGGCCTGCTCGGCGGCCTCAAGCTCTGGCAACCCTGAGGCGGTTACCGGCGCGCAGGCCACCGCTGCATCTCTTCGCAAGTCTTCTCCTGCGCCCGTAGCGGGCTACCGGCTCGCACGACCGCGCACGGGGCGCGCTTTGGTCCGAGGCACGGCGGCAACGGTGCCCTGCGGCTCCACCCAGCCACCCACCGCAGCCGTGAACGAGTCGGCAGCGCTCGGGCCCATCGAGCCGGGCGCATAGGCGTGGACCAGTCCGTCTGCATCAAGAACTTTATCCAGCACGCGCCAGGTGCCCTCGACTGAAGCCTCGGTCGCAAACAACGTCGAATCACCGGCCAGGGCGTCGCCGAGCAGCCGCTCGTAAGGCAGCGGCATCGCGCCAAGCGCGCTTGAGAAATCGACATTCAGATCCAGTCGCTCGCTTTCGAGACCCGGTCCGGGTCGCTTCGCCTGCACCGAGAGGCTGACGCCGGCGTCGTGCCCCAGACGAAAACGCAGCCGGTTGGTCTCAGGCAGCGCGCTGCCGGCATGGCCGAAAAGACGCTTCGGCGGCTCGCGTAATTCGATAATCGCTTCCGTTGCCGTCGCCCCCAGAGCCTTGCCGGTGCGCAGGAAGAAGGGCACGCCCTGCCATCGCCAATTGTCGATTTCAAGGCGCAGCGCGCAATAGGTCTCGGTGCGTGAGCCGCGCCGAACACCCGGCACCGAGAGATAGCCCCGGTACTGGCCGCGCACGATAGCGTCGGTACCGAGCGGATGCATGGCCTCGAAAACTTTTACCTGCTCGGCGTGCAGATGCTCTGGCGCGGTCGTCACCGGTGGCTCCATCGCCAGCAGGGCCAAAATCTGCATCATATGATTCTGGACGACATCGCGCAGCGCGCCAACCTTGTCGTAGAACGAGCCCCGATCCTCGACCCCAAAAGATTCGGCCATCGTGATCTGCACGTTTGAAACATAGCGGCGGTTCCAGATCGGCTCGAAGAGCGTGTTGCCAAAACGGAAGACGAGCAGGTCCTGGACCGGATCCTTGCCCAGGTAATGGTCGATGCGAAGCAATTGCTCGGGCCGCAGAACCTTGAGCAACGCCGCATTCAGGGCCTGCGCGGAGCGCAGATCGTGGCCGAAGGGTTTTTCGACGATAACCCGGGCGTCGCGATCAAGGCCGGCGGCATGGAGTTGCTGCACGACCGGCTCGAAGAGCGCGGGCGGAATCTCGAGATAGAAGAGCGGCCGCTTCGCCTTGCCGATCAGCGTAGCGAGACGCTTGAAGGTGGCGGCGTCGGAATAATCGCCCTGCACGAAACGCAGCCGCTGCAGCAGGCGGTCGAGCACCTTTTTTTCAGGCTTCTCGCCCGAGCCGACGATCGCCTCGCGCGCGAAGCGGGCAAAGCCGGCATCGTCGAGATTTGAAAACGAGACGCCCACGACCGGCACCTTCAGCGCCTCGCGTTTCTCGAGCTGGTAGAGCGAGGGCAAGGTCATTTTGCGGGCGAGATCGCCCGTCGCGCCAAAAATAACCAAAGCATCTGCGGTCCAATCTCGCATGGCATCCTCCTGCTGAGCTGTCGATCGACACCGGAACTCTCGTCCGTGTCACCCTCGCCGCACGCTGCCGGTCGGCTCGGGGGTTTGGCAGCATCGGCGATACGCTCGCACGACGCCAGCGGCAGGGGATTCTGCCCGGACTGGCAACGACGTGCCTGCGGTGATCGCCGGAGAGGTCTCCTGCGGAAACGGCCGAGCAGCCTCGGCCGCGATCGGGCGCGAAGCCTTCCGGCCTCAGGAAACCCGACGGAGGCGGGCGCGTTCTGTTTCGGGGTTCCCTGAAAGCCCGCGATCAAGTACCGCCAGCACGGCCCGGCGCGTCAGGGCCAGGCCCAGCAACGGCAGGCCACGCAGACTTCTGGCACCGGTCACTGGACGCGGCTCGATCTCGATGATTCCGACCCGCGCCTCCCGCAGCCGCTCCAGCAGCGCCTGGTTCTCGCGCTCGTCGAGCGCGGGGCGCCCCGCCTCGCCAAACGCCAAGCGCGCAGGCCGCGGCGGCAAGTCGCCGACCACAAGCCCGATCTGCGCCCGAAAAAGGCTCCTGTTGCCGGCCTCGCTCTCGACCTTCTCGATCGTCCGCCCAAGGATCGGGCCCTCGCCGCCACTGCGCCAGTGGGCCAGCCCGGCGAGGTGCGCCGAGCGATGCTCGGGTGGGATGATCAACCCGTCCAGCGCCAGCAGATCGAGCAGCCAGCGGGAGCGGAAGGGATTGTCCAATTGGGCAACCGCCAGAATCCAGGCGGTGAGCCCCAGCCCCAGGATGAATGGCGTCGTGCGGACGTCGTGCACCAACAGCACGATGCCAAAGGTGGCGACCATCACACTCGAGGTTTGCGAAAGGTCGCCCATGACCCAGACGATGCCGACGAAACCAGAGCGCGACCGCAGCCGTCAGGGCTGGCGACCACACAGAGCGACGCGAGCGCAGCGTCATGCCCCTCCAGCGAGCGGAGGAGATGCGCCCCTGCCAGCCCGAGAGAGATCGCCAGCACGGGCTGAAGAGTCCTGGCCATGCGTTCAGCTAGGAGGCCGGGTGGAACTCGGGGGACGCTTCAGAGCCAGACCAGGAACCTCACCAGGGGAAGAGCGGCGCGCGACAACCTCGCGAAGTTGTCGGGCCCAGGCGTGCTCGGGTTCGTCAGCGAGCACGACATCGAGTTCGGCCAGAGCGCAGGCATCGCGCCGGGCGAGGGCGCAGGATGCCGCCCGCACCAGCCGCTCCTGGCGGCGCAGCGAGGGGTCGGCCGCAAGGATCTCTTCGACCGGAGGGTCCTGCGGGGCTTCAGCCCACTCGGCGCTCGGCGCGGGCAACCCCGCCTGCCGCAAGGCGTCTGCGATAGAGGCCGCAAGAATCTGATTGGCACGGAGATTCGGGTGCATCGGATCGACGAAGAGATCGTCGCCCGGAAGCGGCCGCGAACTGCCGGCCGCGAGTGCTGCAGCACCGTCAACGAAGAGAGAATTACTGCTCTCCGCCGCCTCCTGGATAATGTCATTGAAACTGGAGGGTGCACCGTGTGGCACCCGGTCGAGGTTGCTGGCGCGGAGGTAGGCCAGAGCGGCACGCTGGCGCTCGCCCTGTCGCTCGGCGCAGCCGGCAAGCTCGAAATAAAGCTGTGCGTGCTGGTCGTCGATCTCGATGGCCTGCTCGAAAGAGTCAAGCGCACGGGCGCAATCGCCCGCGACTGCGTGCCCGCGGCCGGCGGCGACCTGCTCCTCCCAGCGGGCGAGTTCCGCCGCCTCCAGACCCGCGCGGTGCTGCGATGCGCCAGGTGCCCAATCCGAAAAGTTCTGCCCCAGGGATACAAAAACCGTGCGGGCCCCTGAATCCTGCATGAGACGAGCCATTTCCTCCAGATTCCAGCGGTAATGCTGCTCGCCCCAGCCCCGCTCGCGTTCGGAAGGGTACGCGGTCCCGGCCAGGCGCTCGTCGGCGACCGCAAACATTTGCTTGGCATCTTCGATATCGTCGAAATCCACCTGCCGAGGCGCGTCCCAGCCCAGTGCGCGTTCGAGCACGCCGTAGAGCCGCGTCGAGGACAAAAGAACCCGGAGCCGAAAGAGTCGCGGATCCATCTCAAGCAGGTGTTGATACTGGCGACTCTCGGCAAATTCGTTATGCCCGGCATAGACGATGAGCAGATCCGGTTCGTAGGCCGTCACTTCACGCACGACGCCGAGCACGCGCCGACTTGCGTACCCTGGAATCGCGGCATTGACGACCTCGATCGGACGCCCGGGCAAGGAACCCTGCAGTCGACGCGCCAGCCAGGCCGAGAAGGCCTGGGTCGCTGGATAAGGCACGCCGGCGGCCGAGGATTCGCCGACCACGAAGACCCGGAACCCGTCGGCTGGTTTGTCGGCGAGAAACTCCTCGCTATGCGGCAGACCGCGAGCAACGGCGGTCCGCCAGACGGCCATGCCATCCTTGCGCTCGACGCGCTCGAAAACCGGACGGCTGTCGCCGAAGCCGGCAAAGGGATCGCGCCGGGCTGGCGCGACGCCGGCCAGCCGAAGCAGACCTTCGGCCACAAGCAGCATGCCCACGCCAACCAGCAGACCGAAGAACACCAGCCCGACGCGCGCCGCAGCGCTCGTGCGGCGGGCAGAGGGTCCGCTGGTTCTCTCCACGCCTATCCCCTTCATCAAAACCGGTGCACCGGGAAGCCCGCCCGCGAACTCACGCCGCTTTGCCTGCATGGCGCACTGAGGTCGAGTGGGACGGCGAAGAAGGCCAGTGGCGCGCGCTCTCTCACGCCGCTTTGGCCGCATGGCGCCGGAGGCCCTGTGCCTCGGGACAACCAAGAATTAAATTCAGGTTCTGCACAGCGGCACCGGCCGCACCCTTGCCCAAGTTATCAAGCACAGCGACAAGAAGGGCGTGCCCATCGGGATGCGACGCAACCGCAAGCCGTATCGAATTTGTGTCATTGAGGGCACGTGGATCAAGTGTTGACTCATCGGTCTCAAAGGTGTCCTGCCAGGGTGCCAGCTCGATGAAACCCTCGTCGGCATAGCGGTCCGCCAAACAGACGTGCAGGGTGCGCGCGTTGACGCCCTCGCGCAGCAGGGTCACGTGCAGGGGGATCTCGATCCGCATGCCGCAACGGAAGGGGCCGACCGCGGGAACGAATTGCGGCTGGTTCTCAAGCCCCCCGTAGCGGACCATTTCTGCGATATGCTTGTGTCGCTTATCAAGCGCGTAAGGAGCCTCGAAAGGCAGGCCGATCAGCCCAACGGCCGGATCCTCCCAGCGTTCGATCATCGGCCGGCCGCCTCCCGAGTAGCCCGAGAGCGCATGAATGGTCACCGGCGCCGTCGGTGCCAACAGCCCGGCCTCGATCAAAGGCCGCAGCAGGAGCACCACCCCGGTCGGGTAGCATCCAGGATTTGTGACTCGTCTGGCTCGGGCAAGCGCGACGCGCTGTGCAGGTTCCAACTCGGGCAGACCGTAGAGCCAGCCCTCGGCGACGCGATGCGCCGTGCTGGCATCGATGATCGCCAGATCGAGGCCCTCCGCCAGCGCCACCGCTTCGCGAGCCGCGTCATCCGGCAGGCAGAGCACCATGGCATCGGCCTCGGCCATGCACTCGCGACGGGCCGCCGGATTCTTGCGCTGCGCTTCGGGCGGCGCGATCAGCGCGATATCGTCCCGCGCCACGAGCAACTCACGAATTCGGAGCCCGGTCGTTCCCGCGTGACCGTCGATGAAGACCTTGGCCGGC
>VFKT01000154.1 GCA_009885395.1 Deltaproteobacteria bacterium
CCCGGATCGCCCAGAAAAGGATGGAAGAGGCCGATCGCGTTGGAGCCCCCGCCGACGCAAGCAACCAGCACATCGGGCAACCGGCCGGTAGCCGCAAGGATTTGCCGACGCGCCTCGCGGCCGATCACGCTTTGCAGATCGCGCACCAGCATCGGGTAGGGATGAGGCCCCGCCGCCGACCCGATCATGTAGAACGTGTTCTCGACGTTCGAGATCCAATCGCGCAACGCCTCGTTCATGGCATCTTTGAGCGTTTTGGTTCCACTCTCGACCATTCGTACGCTTGCGCCCAATAATTTCATGCGACAGACGTTGAGTGCCTGGCGGCAAACGTCCTCGGCACCCATGAAGACCTCGCATTCGAGGCCAAAGCGCGCGGCCGCAGTGGCCGCAGCGACGCCGTGCTGGCCCGCCCCGGTTTCGGCGATGATGCGAGGCTTGCCCATGCGGCGGGCGATCAGAACCTGGCCGATTGTATTATTGATTTTATGGGCACCGGTATGGCAAAGGTCTTCGCGCTTGAGCCAGATCTGGGCCCCACCAAGCTCGCCGCTCAACTGGCTGGCAAAGGTCAGCGGCGTGGGCCGACCCACATAATCGGCGAGCAGATCCCGCAACTCCTTGCGGAAAGCCGGGTCGCGACGGATTTGCCGGTACGCCTCCTCAAGTTCGAGCAAGGCCGGCATCAACGTCTCGCTGACATAGCGGCCGCCGAACTCCCCAAAATGACCACGACGATCAGGCTGCTTTTGCATTCTCGATGAACTCCCGCATAAGAACTACATTCTTGATTCCCGGAGCCGTCTCCACCCCGCTGGCGACATCAACGGCCCAGGGCCCAAGTCTTCGTACCGCCTCGCCGACGTTCGCGCCGTTCAACCCGCCGGCAACGATCAGCCGCTCGCGCGGCACCGGCTCGGCCAACCGCCAATCGAAGCCAACCCCGGCCCCTCCGTAGCCCCCGCCGGCGAGACCTTCACAGAGGACGAAATCACACGGGAACTCGGCCACCGCACGCCGCGCATCGTCGGCCGACGAGAGCCGCACCGCCCGGATCACCTGACAGGGCCAGCCCTTCAGATCGTCGGGGCTTTCGTCCCCGGAAAACTGAAGAAGATCGAGCGGCACAGCTTCGAGCGCCTCGGCCACCATCGCCCGTGTCGCGTTAACGAAGACCCCGACCCGAAGCACGCCCGGCGGCAGGACCGCCACGATGCTGCGGGCTCTCTCGATGGTCACGGCGCGGCGGCTTCCTGACCAGAAGTTCAGGCCGATCAGATCGGCGCCGGCCGCGGCAGCGTCAGTGGCGTCGGTGGACCGCGTCACACCACAGATTTTGACCCGAACCGTCATCGCAATCCCGAAATCCTTCAACTGGCCCGGTTGGCCGCTTCGGCCATGAGATGCTGTCGCTGCGACAGCATCGCCATCAGCGCGGCACCGGGTTCTGCCGCCCGCATAAAAGCCTCGCCGACAAGAAAGCCACGAATCCCGGCCCGCTCAAGACGCAGAAGATCGGCCCCCGAAGCCAGTCCACTCTCGGCCACCAGCAGCCGCTCGCCAGAGACCCCGAGCGCAAGCCGCTCGCTGACGCCAAGATCCGTGACAAAGGTCCTCAGATTGCGGTTATTAAACCCGATGATGACCGCGCCAATTTCGAGCGCCACTGCCAGTTCGGGGCCATCATGCACCTCGACCAGGACCTCCAGACCGAGCTCGGTCGCGGCCTGATGCAGGCTCTGAAGCTGAGCCGGCTCGAGCGCCGCGACGATCAGCAGCACCGCATCGGCACCAGCCGCGCGGGCCTCGTCAAGCTGATAAGCATCGACGATGAAATCCTTGCGAAGCACGGGCACCGGGCTCAGCCCACGCACGATCGAAAGATCCTCGAGTCGGCCACCAAAAAACTCCTCGTTAGTCAAGACAGAAATTGCGGCAGCACCCGCCCGCACATAGCCGCGCGCGATGTCGGCAACATCGTAGGGTTCACGCAACACACCCTTGGAGGGGGAACGACGCTTGCACTCGGCGATGATCCCCGGCGTCCGTGAGAGCAGGGCCTCACGCAAACTCCGGCGTGGCAGGCTGAAGCCAGGAGCCGCGCGCAACGCATCGACCGGACGGAGTTCGCGGTTGCGTTGCACGACGCCACGTTGCGAATCGAGGATCCGTTCGAGGATGTCCGAGTCTGTCTTGCCCTGGCTCATCCGCCTGCACTCCTGGCTTCACGCTGCGTCACCGAGATCAGGTTCTCGAGAACGCCGGACGCGCGCCCGCTGGCAATCGCCTCGCGGGCCAGTCCAACACCCTCGCGCAGGCTGGCGGCGCGGCCGGCGACGTAGAGGGCGGCTGCCGCGTTGGCCACCACCACCTCCGCCGAGGGCCCCCCTTTACCCGAGAGGACGGCACGCACGCGGGCAGCCGATTCGGTGGCGTCGGCGACGACCAGATCCGCCCGCTTCACCCGACCAAGACCGAAATCGTCTGGCGTCAGAGTCTCTTTGCGAAGGATCACGCCGTCCCGCAGTTCGATGCAATCCGTCGGGGCCTCGAGCGAGATCTCGTCAATCCCATCCTGCCCACGAACCACCAGCACATGGTCGCAGCCCAGCGCCTCGAAAGCTCCAGCCAGAAGATCCAACGTGGCGGCTCCCGACACCCCAACGACCTGCCGCCGCGCCCCCGCCGGATTGGTCAAGGGCCCGATCAGGTTGAAAAGAGTCCGGATGCCCAGCGCGGCGCGCACCGGCGCCATGAATCGCATCGCCGGATGGAGACGCCGGGCAAAGAGGAAGGCCATGCCCACTTCGTCAAGGCAGCGGCCGCATGCCGCGCCGGAAAGGTCGATGGCAACCCCAAGCGCTTCGAGCACATCCGCCGCGCCGAACCGGCCGGTCGCTGCGCGGTTACCATGCTTGGCGACCGCCGCACCGGCGCCTGCCGCCACCAGAGCTGCCGTGGTCGAGATGCTGAAGGTGCTGCTGCCGTCGCCCCCGGTGCCACAGGTATCCACCAGCGGCGACCTGCTGCTGGCGACGACTTCTGCCTGCGCGCGAAGGGCGCGCACGGCGCCGACCACATCGTCGACCGTCTCGCCCCGCGTGCGAAGACTTGCCAGCACGGCGCCTGCCAGCGCTGGAGCCACGGTACCGGAAAGAAGTTCGCCGATCGCCGCTTCAACCAGCGCGGCTGTTACCGGCTGGCGCTCGCTCGCAGCGCACAAGAGTCTGCTGAGTGCCAAATCAAAAGTCTCCGCTGCGCTCACGAGCGTGCCACCTCTTCGAGAAAATTGGCCATCAAGCTGCGGCCCTCGAGGGTGAGGATCGATTCGGGGTGGAACTGGACGCCCTCAAGGAAGTACTCACGATGCCGTACTCCCATGATTTCCGGCCCGCCGGCCTCGTCCGTCCACGCCGTAACCTCGAGTTCCGCCGGCAGCGAGGAAGGTTCGATCACCAGCGAATGGTAGCGCGTCGCCGCAAAAGCCTGCGGCAGGCCGCGAAAAATACCGCTATCGGAATGCGAGATGGGAGACGTCTTGCCATGCATGATTCTTCGCGCGCGCACGATATGGCCGCCCAGAGCAGCGCCGATCGATTGGTGTCCGAGACAAACGCCAAGCAGCGGAATGCGTCCAGCGAACTGACGGACGACGGGAACCGATACCCCGGCCTCGCGCGGCGTGCAGGGTCCGGGAGAGATCACGATGGCCGCTGGTCGCAAAGCTTCGATGCCGGCGAGATCGATGGCATCGTTGCGACGCACCACCACCTCGGCGCCCAGCTCACCGAGCATTTGCACCAGATTCCAGGTGAAGGAATCGTAATTGTCAATCATTAGGATCATGGGCTCACCGCAGCGACTCGGCCATATGGACCGCCGTCAACACGCCCCTCGCCTTGCGCACGCATTCCTCATGTTCACTCGCCGGCACGGAATCGGCGACAATTCCCGCCCCCGATTGCACAAACGCCCGGCCGTCCTTCATCACCGCCGTGCGGATCGTGATCGCCATATCCATCGAGCCGTCGAAACCGAAGTAGCCGATCGCACCGCCGTAAAGCCCGCGACGGCTCGTCTCGAGTTCGTCGATGATCTCCATGGCGCGGATCTTGGGTGCTCCAGAAAGCGTGCCGGCTGGAAACGCCGCCCGCAGGGCATCGATCGCATCAATTCCTGGTAGGACACGACCTTCCACGTTCGAGACGATATGCATCACGTGGGCGTAGCGTTCGACCGAAAAACTCTCCGTGACGCGCACCGTCCCTGGCACGGCCACGCGACCGATATCGTTGCGGCCCAGATCGAGCAGCATCACGTGCTCGGCAAGTTCCTTGGGATCCGCAAGCAGATCGCGCTCCAGCGCCGTGTCCTCTTCAGCGGAAGCCGCCCGCGGCCGGGTGCCGGCAATCGGCCGCACCGTCATCAAACCATCCTCGAGCCGCACCAGAACCTCTGGCGAAGCGGCCACCACCGCGACGTCACCGCGCTGCAGATAGGTGAGATAGGGGGAGGGATCGATCGAACGGAGGCAGCGATACACATCAAAGGGATGCGCGGCGGTTTTGCGCTCGAAGCGCTGTGCGAGCACGACCTGAATCACATCGCCGGCCGCGATGTATTCGCGAATTCGTTCAACCGAGGCCTGGTAGCTTTCACGATCGACGTTGGAGAGTCCATCTGTGGGAACCGGCGCAGGGGCCCGAACGGTCTGCTCGGGTGGCGCCGCATCTAGGCTCGCCGCCATGGCCTCGACCCGGGCCACGGCCTCGTCGTAGGCGGAATCGAGACTCTTCTGCTTACCGACATCGGCGTTGGTAAGCAGAAGTATTTTTTGATCACAGCTATCGAAAACCACCAGATCGAGAACGAGCATGAGTGAAAGCTCGGGCAAGCCGAGATCGTCCGGCGGCGGCGCCGGCAGATGTTCAACCCAACGAACCGCGTCGTAGGAGAGCCAGCCCACAAGCCCACCGGTAAAACGGGGCAGACCGGGCACCCGAGGGACAACCCAACCCTCCAGAAAACGCCGCAGTTCGTCAAGCGGCGCCACGCCTTCAAGCTGCTCCAGACGGCCGTCCATCCAACGGACGCTCCAAGAATTGCCGCGGGCCTCGAGAATGGCGGCCGGTCGCGTTCCCAGAAAAGAGTAACGGCCCCAACGCTCGCCCCCGCCTCCCGCGCTCTCGAGGAGAAAACCGTCGCCATCGCGGTGCAGCTTGCGGAAGGCAGAGACCGGGGTATCGCGATCCGCCAGGATTTCGCCCCATACCGGGACGTGGCTGGCTCCTTCGGCAAGTCGCGCAAATTGCCGGCGTGTTGGCTTGATCAGCACGTCCTACTCTTCGACCAGGAAGGCCCGGGTGAAGCCATCGCGACCCTTCAAACGTACGACGGTCCCCGTCGCATCCTCCATGGTTCCGAACCGTCCCACCCGCACCCGGAACCAGGTTTCGCCTTGCAGCCGAACCCGCACCTCGTAGGCCCGGTAACCCTTGGCCCGCAAGGACCCAACCAGCTGTCGAGCCACCATCGGATCGCGAGTTGCGTTGACCTGAACGCTCCAGCGGCCCTGGTCGCCGCCGGTAACGGCATCGACCACGCTAGCGGTCGGCAAGGGGCTGGGTCGCGCTGTCGGCAAAGCCGTACGCATGGTCGGCGTTGCGGCCGGCGCGCGAAAAGGAGTCGGCGACGTTCCCGGCGAGGCTATCGGCTGCACGGAGGTCGGCGACGGTATCGCTCGGACCTGCAACTCGATCCCAGGCGAGGCTTGCGGGCCGCCCAATTGACCGAGCAACTGAACGTCGTCCACAATAGCAGCGGTTCCTGTCGTCAAGCCATCAATAGTCAAGCGAACGGTTCGGTCCTCGCGGCGGATCCTCTGTTCCTGAAGACCTTTGCCGACGAAAATGCCCAGCAGGAAGACCGCGGTCGCGCCGATCGAAAAGACCAGGACGAGGCCGATGACTTCGAGCCAGCCGAACTCGAAACGCCGCTGCGACTTCCCCGCCATGTTCACATCCGCTCAGGTGCCCCGACACCAAGAAGCCCGAGGCCGTGCCGGAGCACTCTTTGCACGACCCGGAGGAGGACCAGACGCGCGCGTAATCGCGCCGCCTGCTCATCGCCAAGCAGGCGATGCTCATTGTAAAAACGATGTAGCGTGGCAGCCAGTTCGTGCAGATAGAACACAACGCGATGCGGTTCGAGTTCCGCCGCCGCCCCGGCGACGATCTGGGGGTAGGCCACCAGGCTTTTGATCAATTCGAGCTCTTCGGGCTCGACGAGAACACTGAGATCCGAGGCGGACACGCCCTCTTCGGGAGGGAGGACGCCCTCCACCTTCAGCCGGGCGTTCAGATTCGAGATCCGCGCGTGAGCATACTGGACGTAGTACACCGGATTATCGGTGGATTGTTTCTTGGCGAGTTCGAGATCGAATTCAAGGTGGGTATCGGATTTCCGGGAGAGGAAGAAGAAACGGACCGCATCGACCCCGACCTCTTCGACCAGATCGTCGAGCGTGACGTATTCGGCCCGGCGGGTCGACATCTTTACCTGCTCGCCATGGCGGGTGAGTGTTACAAATTGATAAATGACGGGACGAACGATATCGGCCGGGTGGCCCAGCGCCAGCAACGCCGCGCGGACCTCGCGGCTCTCGTCGATATGGTCCGCGCCCAGGACGTCGACGATTTCGTCGTAGCCGCGAGCGATCTTGTTGCGATGGTAGGCGATGTCGGGAAGACGGTAAGCCGGCTCACCACTGCTCTTGACCAGAACCCGATCCTTCGCAAGACCAACGCGCTCGCCGAGGAGCCAGACCGCCCCCTCCCGTCGCTCCACCAGTCCTAGGCTCTCCAGATCCTTCAGGGTCTGTTCCACGGCACCACTCGAATAGAGGGTATCCTCGTTGAAATATTGATCGAAACCGATCGCGAGCCGGTCGAGAGTGGTGCGGATATCGGCAAAAATCGCGACCTCTGCCGCGTCCCGGAAGGCCGAATGCACGCCCTCGAGCAGCTCGTCGCCGTGTTTTTCCGCCAGTTGCCGCCCGATTTCCGTGATGTACGCGCCCTGGTAGCCGTCCTCGGGAAACGCGCTCTCGCGGCCGCGAGCCTCGCGGTAGCGAGCCTCGACCGAGGCGCCCAGAACCTTCATCTGGCGCCCGGCGTTGTTGAAATAATATTCCCGCTCCACGGCGTGACCAACGGCCTCCAGAACCCGCGCGACCGAATCGCCGAGAACCGCGTTGCGCCCGTGTCCGACCGTCAGCGGCCCGGTGGGGTTGGCGCTGACAAATTCGACCTGCACCCGCCGGCCCGGATCGGCTTGCTTGATGCCAAGTGCCGGATCCACGTCGAAGGCTGCAAGTTGTCGGTACCAAAATCCTGAAGACAAGGTGATATTGAGAAACCCTGGCCCCGCGACTTCGATCTGCTCGATGTCGCCACCGGGCTTGGGCAGGCGCGCGGCCAGGATGGCGGCGACGTCTCGCGGCGATTTCTTCTCGGACTTCGCAAGCACGAGGGCGAGGTTGGAGGCGAGATCCCCGTGGCTCCGCTCGCGGGGCGTCGCAAGCGTTGCACCCAATGGATACGTCGCCGTGACCAGCAGCCCATCGGCGACCGCGCGAGCCAGCGCATCGGAAAGGAGGGCTATGGTTCTGGCCTTCAAGCGCCGACTCCGTCGCCCGGGGCCAGGAATTGCCGTCGCGCCGAGGCCCGCGCCAGAAGCTGGCCACCGGACCGACTTGACGCAGGCTGCGCAACCGATTTTTCCCCGGCAGCGCTCACGATGGTTTCGCTAGCCCCTCTCTGAAGGCCGGTCAATTGCACCCGCTTCTCACGATAGGCGAAGCCGGCGGGAACGGAAGGACTGCTTAAACCCGGACGGCGGTCTCCTCGGCACGCGTTCGCCGCCGCGGACGTTTGGCCGTCGAAGGCGTCGGCATTTCCTCGCCAGTACCCGTGAGTTCGATCAAGGAGATCGGCGCCGCATCGCCAACACGCCGCCCCAGTTTGATGACGCGGGTGTAGCCCCCGGGGCGGTCCGCAAAACGCGGTGCCACCTCGTCGAAGAGGCGTTGTACGACCGCCGGATCCTGCATGAACGCCGCCGCTCGACGGCGCGCTGCAAGGGTCCCGATCTTGCCCAGAGTGACCATGCGATCGGCGATCCGACGCAGTTCTTTGGCCTTGGCATCGGTCGTTCTGATCCTGTCCCGCTGCAGAAGCTGGGTCACCAGGTTGCGGTATAAGGCCCTTCGGTGCGCCGAACTACGCCCGAGTTTTTTGCCTGATTTCAGGTGTCGCATGGGTCAAAGGTCTCCGTATGAGGCCGGGCTCAAGCCCCCTGGCCTGCCTCCTGAAGCAGCCGTCGACGCTCGAGCTCTTCCCTTGAGGGAAAACTCTCGAGGCGCATCCCAAGACCAAGGCCCATCTCGATGAGCAGTTCCTTGATTTCGTTGAGGGATTTGCGGCCAAAATTCTTTGTCTTGAGCATTTCCGGCTCGCTGCGCTGCACCAATTCGCCGACATAGCGCACGTCGGCGTTCTGGAGGCAGTTGGCAGAGCGTACCGAAAGGTCGAGTTCGTCAACAGTCTTGAAGAGGTGCTCGTTGAAATCGGCCTCGAGGATTTCCTCGCCGCCGATCGTGCGCTCGGTGGGCTCCTCGAAGCTGACGAAAACCGAGAGCTGGTCCTGCAAAATCCGGGCAGCATAGGCGATGGCATCCTCCGGCCGGATGCTTCCATCCGTCCAGACTTCCATCGTCAGCTTGTCGTAGTCTGTGCGTTGACCGACGCGGGCATTGCTGACCGCGAAGTTCACCCGGCGAACCGGCGAGTAGAGCGCATCGATGGGAATTGTCCCAAGAGGCGCATCCTCTTCTTTGTTCCGGTCGGCCGAGACATAACCCCGCCCGGCCCGGATCACGAGTTCCGCGTGCAGGGCGCCACCCTGGCCCACGGTCGCGATATGATGCTCGGGGTCGAGAATGTCGATTTCGGCTCCGACGTGGATATCTTTCGCCCGGATCTCGCCCTCGCGATCGATATCGATGCGCGCAATGGCGCGCTCGCCACCATCGGCCAGGCGGACGCGAAGCTCCTTCAAATTCAGAATGATGTCCGTGGTATCTTCAACCACGCCCTTGACGGTTGAAAACTCGTGCAGGACGCCATCGAACCTTACCGCAGCCACTGCCGCGCCACGCAGCGACGAAAGCAGGACCCGGCGCAGACTGTTGCCGATTGTGGTTCCGAATCCCCGCTCGAGGGGCTCGCACACGATCTTGGCATAGGTCGACCCAGCGTCTTTTTCGTCACGCGCAAGCCTTTGCGGTTTGATCAGGTCCCGCCAATTCAGCTGAAAGCCGTTCACGCTCGCTTCTCCCCCTCTGGTCTCGACATGGACCCATCCGCCTGAATGGCCGAAGGTATGAGCCCCGAAGACATCATTTCGAGTACAACTCCACGATCAAGGTTTCATTGATCGGCATCGTCAGTTCCGCCCGCTCGGGTAGGGCCTTGACCAACCCCTCGAAACCCTCGCGGTCGAGCGCCAGCCATTCCGGCACACCTCGGCGCTGGCTCAAATCGAGCGCCTCGACAATACGAACCACCTTGCGACTGTTCTCCCGCACGGTGATCCGATCCCCCACCTTCACCAGGTAGGACGGAATCGTCACCTTGCGACCATTGACCGCGAAATGTCCGTGCCGAACAAGCTGGCGTGCCTCGGCGCGCGAGGTCGTGAAGCTGAAACGGTAGACCATATTATCAAGGCGCCGCTCAAGCAACTGGAGCAGGGTCTCTCCGGTGACACCCCGACTGCGCTCCGCCATCTCGAAATAACGCCGAAACTGGCGCTCGAGAATGCCGTAGATTCGCTTGACTTTCTGCTTCTCCCTGAGCTGTCCGCTGTACTGGGAGAACTTCTTTCGCCCCTGGCCGTGCTGACCGGGCGGATAGCTGCGCCGCTCGATGCCGCATTTATCCGTGAAGCAGCGCTGTCCCTTGAGGAACAGCTTCATTCCTTCCCGCCTGCATTGCCTGCAGACGGCATCCACATACCGCGCCACTTCAGACTCTCCTTCTCTTGGGGGGCCGACAGCCGTTGTGCGGGACCGGTGTCACGTCACGAATCAGCGTCACGCTGAAACCCGCTCCCTGCAACGACCGAAGAGCCGGTTCACGGCCACCACCCGGTCCCTTGACGAGCACCTGCACCGTTCGCATCCCGAATTCAGAGGCCTTTTTGGCCGCCGTCTCGGCGGCCATCTGTGCCGCGAAAGGGGTCCCCTTGCGGGCACCCTTGAAACCGACGGTCCCCGAACTCGCCCAGGACACAACTCCACCCTGGGGATCGGTGATCGTCACGATCGTATTATTGAAGGTGGAGTGAATGTGGACGATCCCCTCGCTCACCAACCGCTTGCCCTTCTTGCGACGGGTCTGCTGCGTGCCAGCCGCTGCTGACTCGCCCTCCCCATCCTTGACCGGGGCAGTCCGGTCCTCTTCTGTAGTCGCCATCGAAATCCTCGTTTCTCGCTCGTTCAGCAGTCGCGGTTTGGGCTAGCTCAGCCCTTCGACGGCGGTTTCTTCTTGCCCGCAATCGCCCGACGCGGGCCCTTCCGCGTACGCGCATTGGTATGCGTACGCTGCCCGCGCACAGGCAGATTTCTCCGGTGGCGCAAGCCGCGGTAGCAGCCCAGATCGACGTAGCGCTTGATATTGAGCGTCACTTCGCGGCGGAGATCGCCCTCGACCTTATAACCACGGTCGATCACGCGACGAAGTTCCTGGACCTGACCTTCGGTCAGATCCTCGGTACGCGAGCCACCCTCGACACCGGCCTCTCCGCAAATTGCGGTCGCCGCAGATCGGCCAACTCCATAAATATAGGTCAGTGCGATCTCGATCCGCTTTCGCCGCGGTAGATCCACTCCTGCGATACGTGCCATCGGGGTACCCTTTCCTCGCTCAGCCTTGCCGCTGTTTATGCCGGGGATCTTCGCAAATAACGCGAACGACACCCTTACGGCGGATGACCTGGCATTTCGGACAAATCGGTTTCACTGACGCTCGAACCTTCATTTTTAACTCCTGACCTCGCGGACCCGATAGGTGATACGGCCACGCGTGAGATCGTAGGGGGATAATTCAACGGTGACTTTGTCTCCAGGGAGAATCTTGATGTAATGCTTCCTCATCTTCCCGGAAATGTGGCCGATGATCTTATGACCATTCTCAAGCGTCACACGAAACATCGCATTGGGCAGGGATTCCTGCACCAAGCCATTCACCTCAATCGCATCATCCTTCGGCATTCGTCTCCCTTAGACGGTGGTCAGAATCTCTGGTCCCGAGGCGAGAATCGCCACCGAGTGCTCAAAATGTGCTGATTTCTGACGATCCTGGGTGACGGCCGTCCAGCCGTCCTCAAGAACTTCAACCTCATACCCGCCCAGACAAACCATCGGCTCGATCGCGAGCACCAGACCTTGCCTCAAGCGGGGATTTTGCCCGTGGGCGACATAGTTCGGCACCTGGGGCTCTTCGTGCAACTGCTGGCCGATACCATGGCCAACAAAGTCACGGACCACCGAAAAACCATGCGCCTCGACATGCGCCTGGATGCTGGCTGAAACGTCCCGGACCCGATTTCCCACCCTGGCCTGTGCGACGCCATGCTCGAGCGCCGTACGCGTCACCTCGATCAATTCGGCCGCCCGCGGTGCAACTTTCCCCACGGGAACCGTGATCGCCGCATCGCCATAGTAGCCTTCGGAGACGACACCAAAGTCGAGCCCGACGATGTCCCCTTCATGCAACACGCGCTTGGGCGAGGGGATACCGTGCACAATTTCTTCGTTGATCGAAACACAGAGCGTGGCTGGATACCGCACCGAGCCTCCGGCAGGCCGGTAGCCCTTGAAGGCCGGACGAGCTCCGGCTTTCAGCGTCCATTCTTCCGCCATTCGGTCAAGGTCAGCCGTTGTAGCCCCAGGCAAAACCATGGCCCGCAGGCGCTGAAGAACATCGGCCACGATCCTGCACGCTGTGCGGATCAGGTCGATTTCCTGGGCGTTCCGATACCGGATCATGGGACCATTCCCAGACCATCGAGCAGCTTCTGGTGAACCGCATCCACCGAGCCGTCGCCCGAAATCTCGATCATGCAATCCTTGGTTCGATAATAGTCGAGCAGCGGCTCGGTCTCGCGACGATAGACGCGCAAACGACGTTGGATCACATCCTCGCGGTCGTCCTCGCGCTGCACGAGGGCACCGCCGCATTTGTCGCACACGTCCTGATGAAGCGAGGGTTCGAACTCAAGGTGGAAGATGGCCCCACAGGAGACGCAGGTCCGTCGGCCGGCAAGCCGCCGCACGATTTCGTCATCCGCCAGCACGATGCTGGCCGCCACGAACTTGTTGTCGCAACCGAGCGTCATGCGACAGAGTTCCGTAGCCTGGACCGTAGAGCGCGGGAAACCATCCAGCAGGAATCCGGCGCCGCAATCGAGTCGCGACAGATGTTGCTGCACGAGTTCAACGACGAGTTCGTCCGGCACCAACTGGCCATTTTCGATGAAGCCCTTGGCGCTCTGCCCAACGACACTGCCGTGCGCGATTTCCGTCCGGAGAAGCTCCCCGGTCGATACATGAGGGAGCCCGAGCCGCCGCACGAGGAGTGCGGCCTGGGTCCCCTTCCCCGCACCGGGAGGGCCAAGCAAAACAATCTGAAGAGCGGCGGCATCGGACACTTTCAAGGCTCCTCAACCACGCCGGCCCTTGATGCGGCCCTTTTTCATGAAGCCTTCGTAATTCCGCGTGATCAGATGGGTCTCCATCTGTGCAACCGTGTCCAGTGCCACGCCCACCACGATCATCAGAGCCGTTCCACCAAAGAAGAAGGGGACATTGACCTGCTGGACGAGGATGGTCGGGAGCACACAAACCGCCGAAAGGTAGATCGCACCACTCAGGGTCAATCGGGTGAGAATCCGGTCGATAAAATCCGCAGTCCGTTTTCCGGGACGAATGCCGGGGATGTAGCCGCCAAATTTCTTCATGTTTTCCGCGACGTCGACGGGATCGAAGGTCACAGCGGTGTAGAAATAGGCGAAGAAGACAATCAAGACCACATAGACGATCGTGTAGACGAAGCTGCCAGGTTCCAGATAGGTGGCCACCTGATCCGCGATGGGATTCTGCATGAATCCGGCGATCGTGGCGGGGAATACCAGCAGGGAAGAGGCAAAGATCGGCGGGATCACGCCGGCGGTATTGATCTTGAGCGGCAGGTGCGAACTCTGCCCGCCGTACATCCGGCGCCCGACAACCCGCTTGGCGTACTGCACCGGAATGCGCCGATGCCCGCGCTCGACAAAGATGATGAAGCCGACCACCAGCACCATCAGCAGCAGGACCGCGAGGACCACGAAGAGGGAAAGCTCACCCTCGTTCATGAACTGGAACGTGGTCGTCACGGCAGAGGGCACCGCGGCCACGATGCCCGCAAAAATCACCATCGAAATGCCGTTGCCGATTCCGCGCTCGGTGATCTGCTCGCCAAGCCACATGATGAAGGCCGTACCCGCCGTGAGCGTCGTCATCGCAAGCAGTCGGAAAGCCCAGCCAGGCTCATAGACGACACTGCCGCCGCCGGGGCCCTGAATCTGCTCCAGCCCGATCGAGATGAAGAGGCTTTGGATGATCGCCAGGACGACCGTGCCATAGCGCGTGTACTGGGTGATTTTGCGGCGGCCGGCCTCGCCTTCCTTTTTCAGCGTCTCAAGGGTCGGGACCACCACGGTGAGAAGCTGAAGAATGATCGAGGCGCTGATGTAGGGCATGATGCCGAGTGCAAAGATCGAGAAGCGTTCGAGCGCTCCACCAGAAAAGAGGTTGACCAATCCGAAAACGTCGTTCCCCGCCTCTGCGAAGAAGGCCTGGAGCGCACCGCCATCGATTCCCGGAGTCGGGATGGCGACACCCACCCGATACACCGCAACCATCGCCGCCGTGAAAAGCAGGCGCCGCTTGAGTTCTTCAACCCGAAGCGCGTTTGAAAACCCCGGCGTCACTCGACAACCTCGGCCTGGCCGCCCTTGGCCTCAATCGCAGCCCGTGCGGCAGCGCTGAAGGCATGCGCCTGGACCACCAATCGATGCGGCAGTTCGCCAAAGCCGAGAATCTTGACAGGCTGTCCTGCCCGGATGAGTCCGGCCGTGGCCAGCGCCTCGAGATCGACCGTGGCTCCCTCAGGAAAGCGCGCGAGACGATCGAGGTTCACCGGCTGGTACTCGCGACGGGCCGGGTTGTGGAAGCCCCGCTTCGGCAGTCGCCGATGCAGCGGCATCTGGCCGCCTTCATAGCCCGGCTTCGAGCCTCCACCGGAGCGCGAACGTTGGCCCTTATGGCCGCGACCGGCAGTTTTTCCCAATCCCGAGCCAGGCCCACGGCCCACCCGCTTGCGATTGCGACGTGCGCCCGGTGCGGGCTTTAAGCTTGACAGATCCATCCGCTCACGCCTCCTCGACCGAAACCAGATGTGCCACCACGCGGATTCGACCACGGGCCTGCGGCGTATCCTTGACGACCGACTGCGCACCCCGGCGCAGCAGGCCGAGACAGCGCAAAGTCGCGCGTTGCCGTTCTGTCCCACCAATCGCGCTCCCGGAGAGAACCACACGGAAGTTGCGCTCGGGTGCCGATTCGGTGGTCGAAAGAGCGCGCAGAACGTCTGCTGCCCTCTCTCCCCTCGGCTTTCGTGCCTTGTTCATCATCTCAAAAACCCCGGCCTAGGAAATGCCCAACTCGGCGAGGGTTTTACCCCGCCTGCTGGCAATGGACTCCGGGGTCTGTAACCGCCGAAGAGCATCCATCGTCGCGTTCACGACGTTGTTCGGATTGTTCGAACCGATGCATTTGGTGAGGATGTCCTGGACACCCACCGCGTCCAACACCGCTCGCACGCCGCCGCCGGCGATCACGCCGGTGCCGGGCGCCGCCGGCCGCATCACGACCCGCCCGGCGCCAAAGGTGCCGATGACATCGAAAGGAATGGTGCCATGCTCAAGAGGCACACGAAGGAGCGCTTTCTTGGCGCGATCGATCCCCTTGCGGATCGCCTCCGGGACTTCCTTGGCCTTGCCGATCCCGACACCAACATGACCATGGCCGTCGCCGACCACGATCAAGGCACCAAACCGGAAGCGTCGGCCGCCCTTGACGACCTTGGCCACCCGGTTGATATGCACGACCTTTTCCTTGAGATCGAGACCCGATGGGTCGATCCGCTCTTTGAGTCTATCGTTCACGTCGTTTCCTCGTTGCCTGCCGAGCTAGAACCGGAGGCCGGCCTCGCGGGCCGCCTCAGCCAGAGAGCGCACCCGGCCGTGGTAAAGATGCCCGTTTCGATCAAAAACCACTTCGCTCACACCAGCAGCCAATGCCCGCTGGGCGATCAAAGCTCCGACTTCCTTGGCCGCGTCGCGGTTGCCCGTGCCGGTGCCAAGCTTTTCCCGCAGTTCTGGCGAGAGAGTAGACACCGCAACCAGAGTGCGGCTGCCACCCTCGTCGGTGATGATTTGCGCATACATATGCCGAGCGCTCCGCGACACACTAAGACGTGGCCGCGCATCCGTCCCGCGCACCTTCTTGCGAACGCGGCGCTTGCGGAGGATTCGACGTGGACTACGAAGGTTGGTGAACACGCACTGATCTCCCGGTCTACTTGGCGCCCGACTTGCCGGCCTTGCGGCGGACGGTTTCGTCGGAATACTTGATGCCCTTGCCCTTGTAGGGCTCGGGCGGACGCAGACCTCTGACCTGTGCCGCGGTCCGTCCCAATTGGTCCCGGTCTTTTCCCTCGAGGGTGAGGACGACCTGTTTCTCGATCTTCGCGGTGATGCCTTCGGGCAGGCAAAACAAGATCGGGTGCGAAAAACCGAGGTTGAAGAGGATGTTCTGCCCCCTCACTTCGCCCCGATAACCGACGCCATTGATCTCGAGCACCCGCTTGAAACCCTCGCTCACCCCGTGGACGGCGTTGGCGAGAAGCTGGCGGCCAAGGCCATGGAACGCACGGTCCTGCCGTTCTTCTCCACTGCGAGCGACGGACAAGGCGCCATCGGCCTGAGCGACCGAACAGCCCTGGGGCATCGCCACCCGGCTTGAACCCTTTGGTCCCTTCACATCGACGAAACTTCCGTCAATGGTCACGGCAACCCCTTGGGGAACCCTGATGGGTAGTCGACCAATTCGCGACATCTACGAGTGCCTTCTTCTCTCCACACCGTCACCAGACGGTGCAGAGGATCTCCCCACCGACATTGCGTCGGCGCGCTTCCCTATCAACCAGAATTCCTTGCGGCGTCGACAAAATGCTGACGCCGAGACCACGCCGGACCCGAGGCGCATCCTTTGCACCGACGTAGATCCGCAAGCCCGGACGGCTCACCCGCTTGATGCCAGTGATCACCGGACGCCGAGCCGCGTCGTACGCGAGTCCCACCCGGACCTGACGGGCGGCGCCTTCGCCGACAACCGCCACATCCTTGATATAGCCTTCGTCTCGGAGCACCGCAGCCAATGCTTCTTTCATTTTTGAGTAGGGCGCATCGACGCGCTCTTTTCGGGCCTGGGCCGCGTTCCGGATGCGGGTCAGCAGGTCGGCAATTGGATCCGTCATCATAATCGCGCGCCTCCTACCAGCTCGCCTTGGTGACGCCCGGGATCAGCCCGCTGAGCGCCATCTTGCGTAGACAAATCCGACAGAGCTTGAACTTGCGGAAAAATCCGCGCGCCCGCCCGCAGGACAAACAACGGTTATAGCGCTGGACCTCGAATTTCGGGGGCCGTGCCGCTTTGAGTCGCAATGAGGTTTTCGCCATGGCGCCTGCCTCTAGTTCCTGAACGGCATGCCGAGTGCTGCCAAGAGCGCCCGACCTTCCGCATCCGTTCGCGCCGTCGTGACAATGGTCACCGTGAGGCCGCGGAGCTTATCGATTTTGTCGATATCAATTTCGGGGAAGATGATCTGTTCGGTCACCCCGAGTGAGAAATTACCGCGGCCGTCAAAGCCATTAGGGTTGACTCCCTTGAAATCACGCACCCGGGGCAAGGCCGCGCTTTGCAGCCGGTCGAGGAACTCCCACATGCGGTTGCCCCGAAGCGTGACCATCGTTCCGATGGGCAGATTTTCGCGCAGCTTGAAGTTGGCAATGGCCTTGCGGGAGCGGGTCACGACCGGCTTCTGTCCGCTGATGATCGCCAGGTCTCCCGCCGCCGCATCGATCGCCTTGGCATTCTGGATCGCCTCGCCGAGACCAATGTTCAGTACGATTTTTTCGGGCCTCGGCACCTGGTTGATGTTGCCGTAAGCCAAGTCCTGGCGGAGCTTCGGCTGAACCCGTTCGGCATAAACCTGCTTCAGACGCGGTATCGCCCGCGGCACGACTGCCTCACTCATCGATCGCCTCGCGACAGTCCGGGCGCCGGCAGTAGCGGCTGCCCTTCCCATCTTCTGTGCGGCGGACAGCGATACGAGTCGGCTTGTTGCACCGCCCGCACAGGATCTGAAGGTTCGATAAATGAATCGAGGCCTCCTTCTCCACAATGCCCCCCGCCGAATTGCCAGTGGCCTTGCGGTGGCGCTTGACCATGTTCAGGCGCTCGACCTTGGCCCGGTTCTTCTCAAGCAAAACCTGCAGAACCTTCCCGGTCTTCCCCCGCTCCCGCCCGGTGATCACCAGGATGGTGTCCCCCTTGCGGAGGTGCGTAGGCACCCGTGGGGCCTCAGCCTCCCTCTTTTTCGTCGCCGCGCTCATCCTTGCTTTTTCCCCTGACAGGAAGATTCCACGCTCATCACAGCACTTCGGGCGCCAGTGAGACGATCTTCATGAACTGACGCGCCCGCAGTTCGCGGGCGACCGGCCCAAAAATGCGCGTCCCAACCGGCTCGTGCTGCTTGTCGATCAAGACAGCGGAGTTGTTATCGAAGCGAATGTACGAACCATCCGGCCGACCGATTTCCTTGGCCGTGCGGACCACGACCGCACGAACGACATCGCCCTTCTTCACCTTGGCGTTGGGTGCGGCTTCCTGAACCGAACCCACAAAAATATCGCCAACCGAGGCGTAGCGGCGTCGGCTCCCGCCGAGCACCTTGATGCACAAAATCTTTCGTGCGCCGGAATTATCGGCGACATGGAGAACTGATTCCTGTTGGATCATTCGAGAATCCCCCTGTGCTCACTCGGGCCCGCGCCGCTCGATCGAGCGGACCGCCCAGCGCTTTTCGCGCGAGAGCGGTTTGGTCTCGACGATCTGCACCACATCCCCGATTCGACAAGCGTTAGTTTCATCGTGGGCTTTGAATTTCTTTCGAATCCGCACCCGCTTCTTGTAGCGCGAATGCATGACAGTGCGCTCGACCTGGACGACAACGGTTTTGTCCATCTTGTTCGAGAGCACGATGCCCGTCCGCTCCTTGCGATGGCCCGTCACGCCTGGCCCCCTCTCCCGGCAGTCCGGGTACGTTCCACCTGAATCGTCAGGGCCTGCGCCAAGTCGCGTCGCGCCACGCGCGCCGCCATTTTGTTCTCGAGCTGGCCCGACGCCCGACGCATCCGGACCCGGAAGAGCCCGTCCCGAAGATCGACCACGGTTTGACCGAGCTCGGCATCGCTCAACTCACGAAGCTTTTTAGGCTGCATGGGCTCCCCCCCGCTGCAAGAAACGCGTCTTCAGCGGCAATTTATGGGCCGCAAGACGAAACGCTTCGCGCGCAATCTCGGGTGCCACCCCCTCCATCTCGAACAGCATCCTACCAGGCTTCACGACTGCCACCCAGAATTCTGGAGCGCCCTTGCCCTTGCCCATCCGGGTTTCGGCAGGCTTCTTGGTGACCGGCTTATCCGGGAAGACCCGGATCCAGACCCGCCCACCGCGCTTGATATGGCGCGTCACTGCAATTCGGGCAGCCTCGATCTGGCGCGCGGTCAGCCAACCGCGGTCCAGCACCTGAAGGCCGAAATCTCCGAACGCGAGCGTGCCTCCACGCAGCGCGATTCCTGGGCGCCGTCCCTTGTGCTGCTTCCGAAACTTGACCCGCTTCGGGGAAAGCATCGCTTACCTCTCTCCCATCAGGCGCTGATCGCCTGCCGTTGCTCGTCTTCGCGCGACAGAACATCGCCACGCATGATCCAAGCTTTTACGCCGACCAGACCTGATTTGGTCTTGGCCTCGGCGAACCCATAAGAAATGTCGGCGCGCAGCGTATGCAGAGGTACCCGGCCATCCCGGTACCACTCGGTGCGCGCGATCTCGTTCCCACCCAGTCGGCCACCCGCCTGGATCCGCACGCCCTTTGCGCCCATGCGCATCGCCCGCGCCACCGCTTCTTTCATTGCCCGGCGAAACGCCACCCGCCGCTCGAGTTGAAGGGCCACATTCTCGGCAACCAGTTGGGCATCGATATCTGGCCGACGAACTTCAACAATATTGAGGTAGGCTTCTCGCCCCATCAATTTCTGAAGTTCGGCCTTCAGCTTCTCGATCTCGATGCCCTTCTTGCCGATGACCAGGCCCGGCCGTGCCGTATGAATATCGACACGGGCCTTGTTGGCTGCCCTCTCGATTTCGATCTTGGCGATACCCGCATGGTGCAGACGAATCTTCAGGAAGCGTCGAACGCGCAAATCTTCATGGAGAAGAAGCGCGTAATCGCGCTTGGCGAACCAGCGGGAATCCCAGTTCTCGATCACTCCGAGTCTGAATCCCTTGGGATGGGTTTTCTGTCCCATGCGTTCCTCTCTCGACCTAGCGCTCGTCCACGACGACAGTGACGTGACTCGACCGCTTGAGCAGTGGCGTCGCGCGACCGTGTGCTCGCGGTAAACTACGTTTCAGGATGGGCCCACCGTCGACGGAAGCCTTCTTCACATACAGACGATCCACATCGGCGCTGAGATTGTTCTCCGCGTTGGCAACTGCCGAACGCAGCGTCTGCTCGATGATGCGGGCTGCTTTCTTGGGCGTGAACTCCAGAAGGGCGAGGGCCTCGGCGGCGCCTCGACCACGAATCAGATCGACCACAAGGCGTGCCTTCTGCGGTGAAATCCGGACGAAGCGGGTACTGGCTTTTGCTTCCATCTTCCGAACCTCAGCGCCTGACCTGGGCGCCCTTGGAGTCACTCTTACGGTCGCCCGAATGACCATGGAAGGTGCGCGTCGGCGAGAACTCGCCGAGCTTATGACCAATCATGTTCTCGCTGACGAACGTGGGAATGAACTTGCGCCCATTATGAACGGCAATCGTCAACCCGAGCATATCGGGAGTGATCGTCGAGCGTCGCGACCAGGTCTTGACGACCTTCTTATCACCGGTCGCCAGCGCCGCGAGTATTTTTTTCTCGAGGTGCTCGTCGACAAACGGCCCTTTTTTGACGGAACGTGGCATCGTCAGCTGTCCCCCATCCCCGCCTTATGACCGCTTCCGGCTCTGCACGATAAACTTCGTGGTGAGTTTGTTGCGCCGCGTCTTGTAGCCCTTGGTGGGCACACCCCAGGGCGTCACAGGATGGTTGCCACCCTTGGACCGCCCCTCGCCACCACCGTGTGGGTGATCGACGGGATTCATGGCCGTGCCGCGAACGTGCGAGCGGCGGCCCAGCCAGCGCTTGCGTCCGGCCTTTCCGAGTGAAACATTTTCGTGGTCGACATTTCCGACCTGGCCGATGGTCGCGCGGCAGCGCATGAGCACCCGGCGCTGCTCACCCGAGGGTAGCTTGACCTGCGCGTAGTCGCCATCCTTGGCCATGAGCTGGGCCGAACCACCGGCACTGCGCACCATCTGGCCGCCCTTGCCGGGCTTGAGCTCGATGTTGTGAACCTGCGTGCCGAGAGGAATATCGGCCAGTTCGAGGCAGTTGCCGGGACGGATATCCGAACCCTTGCCCGAGGTGACCGTGGCACCGACCAGCAGCCCGACCGGCGCGAGAATATAGGCCTTGGCGCCATCGGCATAATGCAGCAGCGCGAGACGCGCGCTGCGATTCGGATCATAGTCCACTGAGGCCACCACCGCGGGAATGCCATCCTTCATCCGTTTGAAATCGACGAGCCGGAGTTGTCGCTTATGGCCACCACTGCGCTGCCAGGTGGTGATACGACCGAGGTTGTTCCGGCCGCCCGTGCGCTTGCGTGCCCCGGCGAGCAAGGCCTTGGGCGGCTCGTTGCCTGAGAGTTCGCGGAAATTGCGCGACGTTTGGTGCCGTCGCCCCGCCGACGTTGGACGATAAGTGTTTGCCTTGCGCATCACGCCCCCCCGAAGACGTCGATGGTGTGGCCCGCGGCGAGAGTCACGTATGCTTTTTTCCAAAGCGGGCGCTGGCCCGTGGACTTGCCGACCCGGCGAACCTTGCCAAGCAGACGGACCGTATGGACCTTCTCGACCTTGACCTTGAAGCAGGTCTCAACGGCCTTACGAATCTCGATCTTGTTCGCCCCGACCGCGACGCGAAACAGGACCTGGTTGCCCTGTTCATTGACGAGCGTGCCCTTTTCGGTGACGAGCGGCGACAGCAGAATCTCTCCGTAATGCCTCATCGTTCCAACCTTGCCGCCAGGGCCTCTGCGGCCCGACGGGTCAGCAGCAGGCGCTTGTAGCGGAGCACATCGTAGACGTTCACCCCTTCGGTCCGGAGCACCTTCACGTTGGGCAGATTCCGGGCGGCGCGCTCGAGCGCGTCATTGCCGGCGGCGTCCACGATCAGGACCGATTCCGAGATGCCAAGGCGAGCAAGCAGCTCAATGACCCGTTTCGTTTTGGCTTCCGCAAGCTCGACCGCGTCGATCAAAATCATCGCACCGCTGCGGCAGCGATCCGATAGGACCGCGCGCAATGCGACACGCCTGGCCTGCGCCGGCACCTTATAGCCGTAGTCGCGTGGGTGCGGCCCGTGTGCCGTGCCGCCACCTTCCCAGATGGGCGAGCGCGAACTACCGGCACGGGCGCGACCCGTACCCTTTTGTGCCCAAGGCTTGCGGCCACCGCCACGCACTTCCGCCCTCGTTTTTGAGGACGCCGTGCCCGAGCGACGGCCCGCGAGCTGCATCTGCACAACCTCGTAGACCAGATGGTCCCGGGGACGCTCATTGAAAACCTGTGCCGAGAGATCGACCGTGCCCCGATCAATGCCGTCGCTGCCCCGCAACGTCATTTGCAGCGAGTCGCTCACGTCAAACCTCCCGCTGCGGGTCGAACTTCGACCCATCCACCGGTGGCTCCCGCCACAGCTCCGAGTACGAGCAGAACATTATCCTCAGCCCGCACCTGCGCGATTTTGAGGTTGCGCGTGGTGATCCGCTCGTTGCCGAAATGCCCCGGCATACGCTTGCCCTTGAAGACCCGGCCCGGATAGGAACGGTTGCCGATCGAACCGCCGTGGCGAAAGAACTCGTGCGTTCCGTGCGACGCACTGAAACCCTTGAAACCGTGGCGTTTCATGACTCCGGCAAAACCCCGGCCCTTGCTCGTTCCGGTGATGTTGACGAGTGCGCCGGCCCGAAAGAGGTCGGAGACGCCAATCGTGGCGCCCACCTCAAGATCGCCGCCGCCCTGGAACTCCCGAAGCTGACGGAAGGGCGTGCCGCCCGCCCTCGCCACATGACCGAGTTCGGGTTTGTTGAATCGGCTCGGTTTGCCCGGCTCAAAGCCGAGTTGGACAGCCGCATAGCCGTCCCGCTCCGCGGTCTTCCTCTGGACGACCACCCCGGGACCGGCCTGGATCACGGTGACCGCCACCCGCTGGCCGGTGGCCAGCAGAAGCTGGGTCATGCCCAACTTGCGGCCCATCAATCCCATGCGCTTGCGCGCCGGGACTGCGACCATTGATTTATTCGCCTCCACGCTGCTCATCGTTCTCTCTTTCCGAAAGCTCCCGGTAGGTGCCCGACTCAGTTCAGCCGAATTTCGACATCGACTCCGGCGGCAAGCTCCAGCTTGCCCAAAGCGTCGATCGTCTGCGGCGTCGGTTCCAGAATGTCGAGGAGCCGCTTGTGCGTGCGGATCTCGAAATGTTCACGGGATTTTTTATCCACATGTGGCGAGCGGTTGACAGTGAACCGCTCGATCCGTGTGGGAAGGGGCACCGGACCAGCCAGACGCCCACCGGTTTTGCGAATTGTATCTACAATTTCCCGGACGGACTGGTCGAGCAGCCGGTGGTCGTAGGCCCTGAGTCTGATGCGAATTCGGTCGTTCATCGGAGTCTCGGGCTTATTTGAGGATCTTCGACACGACGCCGGCGCCGACGGTCCGACCACCCTCACGGATGGCGAAACGCAGACCCTCGTCCATGGCGATGGGCGTGATGAGTTCGATTTTCGCGCGGAGGTTATCGCCAGGCATCATCATCTCGGTGCCTTCGGGCAACGTGAGCACGCCCGTGACATCGGTCGTCCGGAAATAGAACTGGGGACGGTAGCCGGTGAAGACCGGCGTGGTGCGACCGCCTTCTTCCTTGGTCAGGGCGACGATCTCGGCTTCGAACTCGGTATGCGGCGTAATCGAGCCGGCCTTTGCCAGCACCTGACCGCGCTCGATATCCTCGCGCTTCAGGCCACGCAACAGACAACCGACATTATCACCGGCCCGCCCCTCGTCGAGGAGCTTGCGGAACATCTCGACACCCGTGACGGTGGTCTTGACGGTCGGACGGATGCCAACCACTTCGATTTCGTCACCCACCTTGATGATGCCCTTCTCGATGCGGCCGGTCGCGACAGTACCTCGTCCACTGATGGAGAAGACATCTTCGACGGGCATCAGGAAGGGTTCATCGATGGCGCGCACGGGATCGGGGAAAAAGTTGTCGAGCGCATCCATCAGTGCCGTGATCGCGGGCACACCGATCGGCGACATATCGCCTTCGAGCGCCTTCAGCGCGCTGCCGCGGATGATCGGCGTATCGTCGCCGGGGAAATTATATTTGGTGAGAAGTTCACGAACCTCGAGCTCGACGAGGTCAAGGAGTTCCTCGTCGTCCACGGCGTCGACCTTGTTCATGAAGACGACCATGCCGGGCACGCCGACCTGACGGGCAAGCAGGATGTGCTCACGCGTCTGTGGCATCGGGCCATCGGCAGCAGATACCACAACG
>VFKT01000397.1 GCA_009885395.1 Deltaproteobacteria bacterium
AGGCGCTCGGCCACGCCATCCCGGTCTTTGACTTCCGCCTGCCGGGCGTGACCTCGATTTCGGCTGACACCCATAAATACGGCTATGGGCCCAAGGGCTCGTCGGTGCTCTCGTTCCGCAGCCGCAAATTGCGCGAGAAGCTCTACTTCGTCCGCCAGCATTGGTCAGGCGGTAAATATTTTTCCCCTGGCCTCGCCGGCAGTCGCTCGGGGGGCGTGTTGGCCGCCACCTGGGCCTCGATGGTCAGCCTCGGCCGTGCGGGCTACCTGCACCATGCGCGCAGGATCTTCGATACCGCGTTTGCCATGCAGGCCGCGGTGCGCTCCCACCCCGAACTACGTCTCCTCGGCAAGCCGAGCTTCTGCTTCTCTTTCCTTTCGGATGAATTCGATATCTATCATTTGAACGACGCCATGCGGATGCGGGGCTGGCGGCTGAATGGCCAGCAACACCCCAACGCGGTGCATATGTGCGTCACCCGCCCCCAGACCCAGGCCGGCGTCCTCGACTCCTTCATCAGCGAACTCACCGATGCCGTTGCCTACGCGAAGGCGCCGAGCCGGGACAAACCCTTCACCGGAGCGATCTACGGCGGCCAGCCGAAGGATCAGCCCGAAATCGGAGCCATGGTACGACAGATCATGGTATCCATCCTCGACGCCCATCAGGACGTCCCACCCGGAGAGGCCGAATGAAAGTCGATCGCCAAGAGAATGATGTAATCGTCACGATGGGCTCGGACGAGCAACGCATCCAGCTCGACTTCCTCGAACGGATGAATACAGCACTCGACCAGACCGAGACGCTCGCCACCGCGGGCGGCGCGCTGGTCATCACGGCAGAGGGCAAGTTCTGGTCAAACGGTCTCGATGTCGGCACGATCATGGCCTATTCACCCGAGCAGCAGCGTGACTTCATGCATCATTTTCGTCATCTGCTGGGTCGCCTGCTGACCTTTCCGCTGCCGACGGTTGCCGCTCTCAATGGGCATACCTTCGCCGCCGGTGGCGTTCTCGCCCTGGCGTTGGACTACCGCGTGATGCGGGAGGATCGCGGCTGGTTCTGCCTGCCCGAGGTCGATCTCAATATGCGGGTCGATCCCGCCGTGCTCGAACTGGTCCGGTCCCGCCTGAGACCCACGACGGTGCGTGACGCCTTCCTGAGCGGTCGACGCTACACTGCCGCCGATGCCCTCGAAGCCGGTATCGCCGACGCCATCGCGCCAGGGGATCTACTTCTTGAGCGGGCCCGCACCCTGGTCGCACCCCTTGCCGCCAAGCCCCGCGCCAACATGACGATGATCAAGAGCAACCTTTGGGGAGGGCTGCACCGCCGCTTGACCGAGGACTGAACCCGGCGCGGGGAAAGTAGCCCCGTCAGCGCCGATTCGGCAGTCTGCGGGCTCAGGCGTAGCGCGCAAGAATTGCTTCGAGGTACTCCTGCCGACCCGAAACGGGCTGGGGATCCGCGGCGCCCTCGGTGACGCCTCGCCACAGATCCTCGAGCGAGAGCCGTCCCTCGCGGATGTCGCGGCCGCGCGGCGTCTCCCAGGCGGCGTAGCGTTCGGCCACGAACCGATCGATCGGCCCGTCCTCAAGCAGATCGCTCGCGGCGAGCAGTGCCCGCGCCAGGGTATCCATGCCGCCGATATGCGCGTAGAACAGATCGGCGCCATCGATGCTTTGCCGCCGCAGATGGGCGTCGAAATTGAAGCCGCCGCTGCCGAGTCCGCCGGCGCGCAGGATCTCGGCGATCGCCAGCATCATCTCCTTGACATCGTTGGGGAACTGGTCGGTATCCCAGCCGAGCTGCGGATCGCCCCGGTTGGCGTCAACGCTGCCAAGCGCATTGTTGGCAAGGGCGTAGGCGATCTCGTGGTGGAACGAATGGCCGGCCAGCGTGGCATGGTTCACCTCCACATTCAGCTTGAACTCGCCTTCAAGACCGAATTTGCGAAGGAACGCCAGTACCGCGGCCACATCGGTATCGTATTGGTGCGCGGTCGGCTCATGCGGCTTGGGCTCGATCAGCAGCGTACCCTTGAAGCCGATCCGGTGCTTGTGCTCGGCGACCATCGACATGAACCGCCCGAGTTGTTCCAACTCGCGCTTCATATCGGTATTGAGAATCGTCTCGTAGCCCTCGCGTCCACCCCAGAGAACGTAGTTCGCACCGCCCAGCCGATGGGTCGCTTCGAGACAATGCTTCACCTGTGCCGCGGCCCAGGCGAAGACTGCGGGGTTGGGGTTGGTGGCAGCGCCGGCGGCGAAGCGTGGGTGCCCGAAGAGATTGGCGGTACCCCAAAGTAACTTGACGCCGCTCCGCGCCATATGGCTCTCGATGTGCTCAAGAATCCTGTCGAGCCGGGCGCAGGTCTCGCGGAAGGTTGTGGCCTCCGGCGCCACATCGCGATCGTGAAAGCAGAAGAAGGGCACGCCCAGCTTCTCGAAGAACTCGAAGGCGACCTCGGCCTTCAGTTTAGCCATTGACATCGGATCAGCCGCCGGATCCATCCAGGGGCGCTCGAAAGTGCCGACGCCGAAAACGTCGCTGCCGGGCCAACAGAAGGTATGCCACCAGCAGACCGCGATCCGCAGATGGTCCTCCATGCGACGCCCGCGCACGATCCGATCGCGCTCGTAGTAGCGGAAGGCCAGTGGGTTGCGGCTGGCCGGACCTTCGAAACCGATACGGCCTATTCCCTCAAAAAATTCGCCGGGCATGCACGAGTTTCTCGCGCATGCCCGGCAAATTCGCAACCACTTGCTTCAGCCGGCCGGCCTCAGTTCGCGCCGCCGAGTATCCAGGCCTGGATAGTCGCGAGTTCGGCTGCCGAGAGCGCACCCGAGGTCGGCATTTGCGAGCCACCGCCGCCCACTGAGCCCTGCGTTCCGTTGACCTTGTGCCAGAGGTAGCTCTGCGCCGTGCTACCCGGCTCGACGTAATCGAGACCCGCGACGCTCGAGGGCTGGTTCACGATGTCGGTGCGACCCGCAAAGTTGAAGCCCCCGAGTGAACCCCCACCCGTGTGGCAGCCCGCGCATTTCGTATTGAGAATGGGCGAGACCTGGCCGGCATAGGTCGGAGGCGCCGGACTTGGGCTCGGGCTGGGCGTCGGCACGGGGCTGGGCGTCGGCGCGGGGCTGGGCGTGACCACGGGTGTCGCCGTGGGAGCGGCCGTCGGTCCGGGCGTCGGCGTCGGACTGGCCGTCGGGCCAACAGTCGGTGTCGGTCCGGGCGTTGGCGTCGGACCGCTTTGCGTGGCGGTCACGCCAAAGCCCTGCGCCGCCTGCTGCCACTCGACGGTGACGTTGCTGCCGGCTTCGGGGAAATCCTCCAATTCATAGGTGCCCGAGGCTCCACGCAGAAAGGGCACGCCGAGAGTCTGAACGTTGAAGCTCGCCATTGCGACCTCCACGCCATCGGCCAGCACCGCAACCGTATGCGCGCCGTCGCCGAGAAGGGCGTAGTTCCATTGCAGGACGAAAGCATTATTGTCGTCGCCACAGGAGCCGATGGTATCGTTGCGGGTGGTGCCATAGGCGGCTTCAATCGGGGCGCCGCCATCAAAACTAATTTCTACGACTCCGGCTTCGCAGACCCAGCCCGAAACGATGCCGATGCCACTGACGGTCGACAGAGGCTGCGGCACCTCGAGCAGACCGAGCGTCGCGCCCTGCACGCTTGCGCCAGCCCGCGCCCCAAAGCTCAGGGGTCCTTTGGGGCCG
>VFKT01000170.1 GCA_009885395.1 Deltaproteobacteria bacterium
CACCAGCTCTCCGCGGCGGGTGACGTCCGGGCGATCCGTCACGGCGAGGCCACGCAACCCCGCCAGCGCCAACACCGCGCCTCGCGCCTCGCCGAGCCGCAAGGCGCTGGAAATATTGGCCCCAACAAAGGCCCGCTCGAGAGCAACCACTTCGGGCTGCCAATCTTTGATGTGCTCGCCCAATTGCTCGGCCAGCCGCCCCAGGCGCGCCGCCGGTGCATCCATGCCAAGGCGCAGGACTCCGCTCGCCAGCACCTCGGCGCCACCCCGCGCACGACCTTCGACGATCGCCCAGCCGGTCACTCGCGATCCGGGATCAATCCCAAGAACCCGCATCCGCCCCTCCTGCCCCGGAATCGCAAGCTACGGCCTGTGCCGCACTCGCCGACCCTCTCCTCGAACTATGAGACCGCGTGGCTTGCCGCCGCTTCTTCGACCAGGTCTGCATTGGAAACAACGCTTTGCACATCGTCGCTATCCTCGAGCAGCTCGACCAGCCTGTTGAGCTGCGCAACGTGAGTCGGAGCGACCGGCATGCTGGTCATCGGAACGTGTGTCAGTTCGGCGCTGGCCATGACGATCGCCGCCGCCTCGAGTGCTTGTTGCACCGCGTGCAGAGCCTCGGGGTCGGTTGTGATCGCAAAACCTTCGGGCGACTCGGAAATATCGTCGGCTCCGGCCGCCAGCGCCAGCTCGATCAGTCTTTCCTCGTCGACGGCCTCACGCTCGACCAGAATCACACCACGATGCTGGAAGAGGTAGTTCACGCAGCCGGTCTCGCCGAGATTGCCACCATTTTTGGCAAAGGCATTGCGGACGTCGGCAACCGTGCGATTGCGATTATCGGTCAACACATGGACCAGGATCGCGACACCGCCCGGCCCGTAGCCCTCGTAGGTGACTTCCTCGAAGATCTCGCCCGTACCCTCGCCGGCACCCTTCTTGATCGCCCGGTCGATATTCTCGTTGGGCATGCTGGCCGCCCGGGCACTGCCGACGGCGAGCCTGAGACGCGGGTTGAAGTTCAGGTCGCCGCTGCCACCCATCCGCGTCGCTACCGTGATCTCGCGGATCAGCTTGGTGAAGAGCTTGCCCCGCCGCACATCTTTCGCGGCTTTCTTGTGTTTGATGGTGCTCCACTTGGAGTGTCCAGACATTGCGATTCTCCGTCGTCCGGCAAGCTAGCAGATTGCCAGGCAGCCCCAAACCATGCCGTCCGCCTTCCCGGAGGCCGTCCTGTCCGCTATCCTGGGCGCTTCGATCGTGGACGACTCGACCAACAACATCGCGCGCGAGGTCTCGTGCCGACGGACTTTTGCGATCATTTCGCACCCCGACGCAGGCAAGACCACCCTCACCGAGAAGATCCTGCTTTTCGGCGGTTCGGTGCGCGAAGCCGGCGCGGTACGGGCGCAAAAGGCGCGCCGTCACGCCACCAGCGACTGGCTCGAGATCGAGCGGCAGCGCGGCATCTCGGTCTCGAGTTCGGTACTGCACGCCAACTGGCAGGGCAACAGGATCAACATCCTCGACACACCCGGTCATCGCGATTTCAGTGAGGACACTTATCGTACCCTGATCGCCGCCGACAGCGCCGTCATGCTGATCGACTCGGCCAAGGGCGTCGAGGGGCAGACCCGGAAACTCTTCGAGGTTTGCCGGCTGCGTGGCATCCCCATCTTCACCTTCATCAACAAGATGGACCGTGATGGTCGCGACCCCTTCGATCTGCTCAGCGAAATCGAGGACGTACTCGGGATCGAATCGATGCCGCTCGATTGGCCGATCGGCTCGGGCCGCGAGTTTCGCGGAGTCTACGACAGAATCGGTTCGCGCGTCCTGCTCTTCTCGGGCGGCCGGCACGGCACCATCGAAGTCGATGAAGATGTGATCACCGGCGGGCTTGACACCCCGGCCGTACAGCGCGCGATGGGCAGCCACGCCGCCCAGGTGGTGGAAAGTCTGGCGCTGCTCGACGGCGCCGGGGCGAGCTTCGACCCGGCCCGGGTGGCCGCCGGACTGCAGACGCCAGTTTTTTTTGGCAGTGCGCTCACCAATTTCGGTGTGCGACCTTTTCTCGAGCGCTTCGTCGAACTCGCACCCTGCCCGACGCCGCGCCGGGCAGGCGAAGACACCATCGACCCGGCGAGCAGTGCCTTCTCGGGTTTCGTCTTCAAGATTCAGGCAAATATGGATCCCGGCCACCGCGACCGGATCGCCTTCCTGCGTATTTGCTCGGGCAGCTTCGAGCCCGGCATGAACGTCGTGCATCAACGGACGGGTCGGACGATGCGACTGGCCCGCTCGACTCTGCTGATGGGCCGCGAGCGGATCGAAGCCGAAGAGGCTTTCCCGGGCGATGTCGTCGGCCTTTTCGATCCCGGAATCTTCCAGATCGGCGACACCCTGAGCGCACGCGGCGGGGTCGATTTCCCCGCGTTTCCGGTGTTCGCGCCCGAGCATTTCATGCGGGTTGAAGTCGGGCTCGTGGCCCGGCGCAAGGCGCTCAGCAAGGGTCTCGAACAACTCTCGCAGGAAGGGGCGATACAGCTCTTCAACGATGCCGACGGGCTCGGCTCGACCATCCTCGGTGCTGTCGGTCAACTTCAGTTTGACGTTCTCAAGCATCGTCTTGCTTCGGAGTACGATGTCGAGCTCCGACTTTCGCCGCTCTCGTTCACGGTCGCACGCTGGCCCAGCGGGGCTTTCGATCCCGCGCTGGTGCGCCACTCGCGCGCCACCTGCCTGGTCTATGACCGCAAACAGAAACCGGTACTGCTCTCGGACGGCCTGAATTTCCTGCGCCGTCTGGTCGACGACAACCCCGGCCTGACGCTCTCGGAGACGCCCCCGGCCTGAGCGCAACCTCTTCGCTCGGCCACACCGGCAACTTGTCTGGCTCGACGTTGTTTTCTCTCACATTCCGGGCCGAGCGGAACCCCCGCTCTCAGCCACACCGGGAGCCGGGCCGGGCCCGCGTGGAGGCTCGTGCTGCGTGGCGACCGGATCAAAAACGTCAAGCACTTATAAGCACTGGCGGTCTTGCATGGCTTTGATAGAGCGCGTCGCGATCGGCAATGCCGAACAGGGCGCCGCCGCTACTGAAAACCGGGAGAGGCGGCAGCTCCTCACGTTTGCGGCACGACATAAGAACCGTCCGAAGAGCACTTTCCACAAGGTCTGACATGGTCCGACCCGAGCGCGCGGCTTCCCGCCGGAGCTTGGCCATGACGGTGTCGTCAATATTCAGCGTGGCCTTCCCGTGGAAAGCGATATCCGAGAGATGGTTCTACGGCCAGACTCCTCGCAGGGGCGGTTTCAGGAGCGTCCCGTGGCCTTTTTGAGCTTCTCGTCCAGCGCGCGGCGGCGCTCGCTGAGTTCACGGTGGCTCAGGGAATTCACCTCGCCCTCGAGCCCGAGTTGGCGACGCATCCCCGAGAGATCGACCTCGGCCGCGGTCGGATCGAAACCGATATCGCGGGCGATCCGCTCGGCATGGATGGTCGCGAAATAGCCATAGACGCGCACCACCTCGCTGATAATGTCGAGGTCGGGCGCGAGCTGGGAAATGGCGCCGTCGAAAAACAGGATATTCTTGAGATAGAAGAGCAGATGCTTCGGCACGCGCGCGCCCTGCGCCAGAAGGCCACGCAGGACGGTCTGGATTTCGCGGATCAGCTCATCGCCCTGCATTTTTGTCGGATCGCGCACCGGTTCGTCGATGCGCAGAAGCTTCATCACCGCATCGAGATCGGCGTCCTCATCGAGTGCACCAAGATCGCGGAAGGCCTCGAGCTGGGAGCGAACGTCGTTGACCATGCCGGTCATCATCAGACGCAGAAAGGCGCGCCGTTGTCGCTCGTCCATGCGGCCCGTCATTCCAAAATCTAGCAGAGCCACGCGGGAGTCTCGCGTGATGAAGAGGTTACCGCCGTGCAGATCGCCGTGGAAGACCCCGTAGATCACCGCCCCTTCGATGAAGGTGATCAGCAGCGCCCGCAGCACGTCATAAGGCTGGATACCCGCAGCCCGCATCTCATCGACCTGCTCGACCTTGAACCCCTCGAGGCGTTCCATCACCAACATGCGCCGCGTGACGAGGCGCGGATGCGGACGTGGCACGATCACGGTGGCGTGGCCGGCCTCGCGCACAACGCGGGCGATATCGAGCATATTTTCAGCTTCGAGTCGGAAATCGAGTTCCTCAACAATGGTTTCGGCAAAAAGCTCGACCAATGCCGGAGGATTGGCGAGAGCCGCATAAGGGAGCCGGCCGACCAGCCAGGGGGCGATCCAGGCCATGGCCGCGACATCGCGCTCGACGGTCGCACCCACCGACGGGCGTTGCACCTTGACCACCACGGATTCGCCGCTGCACAGGACGGCCGCATGCACCTGCGCGATTGAGGCGGCGGCAAGGCAGGTCTCGTTGAAACTTGAAAAGACCTCTTCGAGCGGGCGACCGAGTTCGGTTTCCACCACCCGACGCACCACCGCGAAGCTTTCGGGCGGCACCTGGTCGCGCAGCTTCTGGAATTCAAGCACCAATTCATCGGGAAAGATGCCTCGCCCCGATGAAACGATCTGACCGAGCTTGATGTAGGCCGGGCCCAGACGCTCGAAGGTCCGCCGCAACCGCCGCGACAGACCGCTTCGCGAAATCTCGTCGCCGCGGCGTCTTTCGGTGAGGACCCAGCCGCCGAGAGCGCCAAGCAGCGCAATCGCGGCCTGGGCAAAGCGACCAAAGGGCGGGAAGACACGCCGGCGCGTCAGCTCGGGCACCCGAGCGCGACTAGCGGTCCGCAGCAGCCCGACGTCTCGGCGCCATTCCAACGCCGCTGGATCGACGACCCAAGGCCCTGCGGCTGAGAACGCAAACAGATCCAGATCCCCGGCAGGGGCCTCGTTCAACGGAGTCTCAAGCACCCCCGGGGAGTAAGGCAGCCACCGGCCGTTGCAAGGCCCCGGTCGATCAACGGGTCTGGACCAGGCAGGCGCAACGCGGTGGTGCTCGTGGCCGTGGTGCTGCAAAGCCCCTTCGATCGCCGGAACAGGAGCGCGCAGGGAGACGGGCGGGCATCCCCCGCGAAAGCACGTCCACCGCAAAGGCGGACCGACGAACGCAGCGAGAAACCCACCCCGCGCGGAAACCCGCGAAAGCACGTCCACCGCAAAGGGGGACCGGCTGCTCCTCCGTTGTGCAGGGCTCCACCCGCATCGCAAAGGGCGAGAACGCCCACCGGGGCATCCTCAATCGAGAGATTTGATCCGCTCGACGGGTTCACCCGCTTTGACGCGCTGCCAATTTTTTTCAAGGCCAGCACGGTGTGTCGTGGCCCATTCTTCCAGCAAACGAAGCGCGGTACGGGACCGGAAAACGCCCGCCTGCAATTTTCCATCGAGCGTGAATGTCGCTCGCTGGCCCTGGTATTCCGCATGAAAATGGGGAACGCCATCTTCTTTATATTCCATCCGGATCACGATGCCGAAAAACGCTGAAATGACTGGCACCGCCTGAGTCTACTGTCTTCTGGCCCCTCGGCAAAATGAGGCGGCCGCCACCCGCCCCGGAGCAGGCCACTACCAGGACGCAGCGCCGAAGGTGGCGCCGCGAGAACTGAGGAGTTCGCCGCCAGGGCTCCGCGCAGGCTCGCTCGGGGCCGCGCCAACCGCCCCGCTTTCTTCCTGCCCCGCGCATCGGGCAAGGCAGGGCCGATGAAGCCGTTTCTGCCCCGAATCACGCAAACCACCCTTCTCTGCCTGGCCCTTGCCTCGACTTCGACCTCGACCTCGATCGATGCCGCGCGCGCCGAGCCGACCACCGCGCCTGTCGCAAGCGCCCCGGTCGATGCCTCCCCCGCTGCCACGCCGCGTAACCCGGCCACCGGGGTCGACGACGCCCGCTTGCGCACGGCCGGCTCCGAACCCGCCAACTGAATCACGCACGGACGAGATGACACCGAACAGCGCTTCAGCCCGCTCGAACAGGTGAACGATAAAACCGTGCAGCGATTGGTGCGAGAGAGTCGAGCTTCGACACCGGCCTGACGCGAGGACGGCGCAGCGCTGGCGCAGCCTCACGCCGAGGGCCTGGCGGCGGCTGTAGAGAGCGGAAATCTTCGACTGCACACCGGTGCGCCGGGGTGAAAGGAC
>VFKT01000117.1 GCA_009885395.1 Deltaproteobacteria bacterium
CCAATCGCCTCTCCGCAAAGCCGGCCGGGCCACGACAACGCCTCGGCCGCATTCATCAGCTGCACGCCTGGGCCGAATCGCCTCTCCGCAAAGCCGGCCGGGCCACGACCAAAGGCCGGCTCGAGCCTTGCCGTTCGACGCGCTGCGCCGCGCGGCGTTGACTCCTGGGTCCGCCAACGATTCACTCCGGCGACCAAACGTTCTTCTCCAAGCGGGCGCGAGCCAAACTCGCAGCCGCGGCTTTAGTCAAGAAAAAAGAGGTTCCAGCCATGACCCATGGATCTGCTATAACCGACCCTCTACCCGAAGTGGCCAGCGCAACCCTGCTCTTCGGCGGCTCGATGATGAGTCCAATAGCCAACCCCTGGCCGACCTACGCCCGGCTACGGGCCGAGCGGCCCGCGATGGCGTTTGACAGCCCGATGGGCAAAGCATGGCTACTCTCGCGCTATGACGACGTCATGCGCGCGGCCCGTGACTCCGAAACGTTTTCGTCGCGTGGCAACGCCCGCGGCGCCGGCCTGGTCATGGGCCGGACGATCCTTGAGATGGAAGGCCGTGAGCACCTTCGTCAACGCAAATTGATCACGCCGGCGTTTGGCCCCAAAGCACTTCGCGAGGAGGTGGTCCCAGCGATCATACGCATCATCGACGAGTTGGTCGATGGATTCGAGCGCGACCGGGGCGGCGATCTCGTCCAACAGTTCACCTTCACCTATCCTCTGCGCATCATCGCCGAAGTCATCGGCGTGCCGATCAACGATTTCGCGGAATTCCATCATTGGGCCCTCGCGCTCGTCGGCATCGCCGAAGATCCGGCCAAGGCTTTCGAAGCCGCGCAGAAAATCTCTGACTACCTGCACCCTTTGCTGGACCAGCGCCGCAAGGATCCAAGGCAAGATCTCTTGAGCAAGCTCCTCCACGCCGAGGTTGATGGCGAGCGCCTGAGCGACGACGAAGTGCTGGCCTTTCTCCGTCTGCTGCTGCCGGCCGGCGCCGAGACCACCTACCGCCTGACCGGTAGCGTCCTGCACGCCTTGCTGACGCACCCAGCCGTGCTGGAAGATGTCCGTGGCGACACGAGCCGGCTTGCCCCGGCCGTCGAGGAGACGCTGCGCTGGGAATCGCCCGTCCAATACGTCTCGCGCGAGACGACGCGTGCGGTCGAGATCGGTGGTTCGGAGATCCCCGCCGGGGAGTTGATCATGGTGGCGCTTGGTTCGGCCAATCGCGACGAGAGCCGCTTCCCCGAACCCAATCTTTTCATTCTTGACCGACCTAATGTGGCCGATCATATTGCATTCGGGTTTGGCGAGCATTTCTGCCCCGGCTCACAGTTGGCGCGCCTGGAAACCCAACTCGCCGTAAAGCGCCTGCTTGAGCGTCTTCCGAATCTTAGATTTGCGCCGGGTGAGAAAAGCACGGTCGTCGGGATGGCACTGCGCTCACCGGATCACCTGCCCGTGCTCTGGGATTGAACGCCGCTCAGAAGGCCGGATCATCCCGTCGGGCCACCGCCGCCTGCACCGCGGCAGAAGCATCGACGATGCCGGCCCCGCATGACGTCGGCCCGACAGCACTGCAATCGGCCGCGGTCCCCTGGGGGAAGGCGCGGGCGCTCTCAATTAGAATATTCCACAACTGACCAGGGGTCAGCTCCGGCGTGACCGAAAGCACGAGTGCCGCGACACCGGCAACGTGGGGTGCGGCCATGCTCGTCCCTTGTTTGACTATCCAGTTCCGGCGCAGTGGCCGCTCCCGCCCCTCGTCGCCAGCGGAGAGAATCGCTCGATCGGGCTGGTCCGAAACCGAGCCGCCCGGAGCCGCCAGATCGACGGCACCGTGGTTGGAGTACGACGCCCGGGCCCCGGTCTCGTCGGTGGCAAAAACCGCCAACACCCCCGGACAATTGCCCGGGAATGTGCCTGCCGCCGAACGCCCCTCGTTGCCGGCGGCCGCAATGACGAGAGCGCCCGAGCGAAGCGCGTCTGCCACCGCGTCTTCGAGGTAGGGCGGACAAGGACCTGGAAAGCTCAAGCTCAAATTAATGATCCGCGCCGGGTGCTTATTGACGATGCCCCCGACGGCCGTGCCCGCCCGCCCAACGCCGGCCGCCCAACGGATCGCCTCGGCAAGATCGATCGGGTCGATGCCGCAGCTCGCCCCGATGCGAACCGGGAGCAGGCTCACCCCGGGAGCCACGCCCACCGTCCCAATGCCATTGGCAGAAGCAGCCGCGATGCCCGCGACGTGGCTGCCGTGCCAGCTTGAGGTGCCAGCCGGACTTGAATCGTCACACTGTGATTTCACAACGAAGTCACCTGGATCGCTCGCGTCGCCATCTGGGCCATCGAGGTCACGGGCCCGCAAGGCATCCCAGACGAAATCGCGTCCTGGCAGCACATGAGTGGCAAAATCTGGGTGGTCGACAAGCAGGCCCGAATCCAGCACGGCAA
>VFKT01000180.1 GCA_009885395.1 Deltaproteobacteria bacterium
AGCACGGGAGGGATCACGATGAGCAACGCAAAGGGAAAAGCACGGGAGGGATCACGATGAGCAACGCAAAGGGAAAACGCGAGGACGGGGGCGTAGAGACGCGCAAGGGGCTGAAGACCCGAGCTTGCTTGGGATTGACAAGCGAGAGACGTCAGGGCCGGGGCCCGGAGACGCCGCGCAGCGCAGCCGCTTGCCGCGCTGGTGCGCTCGTCGCCCTCGGCCACAACCAGGCGCTCGACTCAAGGCAACGCAGCGCAGCCGCTCGCCTCGCTGCCGCCCTGCTCCTCGTCGGAGTGGGCCTGGCCGGATGTTCTTCGCCGGGATCGGATTCCCCGGGAGGCAATCCGCCTCCGAATCGCCCCAACGGCAGGCTTGCGCAATTCGAGGATTGTGACGCTTTGCTCGGGGCGATCCAGGCCGATGCTCGCATCAAGGTTGCAATCCAGGCCGATCAACTTCGAACACAAGCCTTTTTTGTTCGAGAGGAGGCCGGCTCACCACCGATCTTCTTCGGTCCGGAACCGATACCCGCAGACAACGGCCGGCCTGACGATTTCACAGAAACCAACGTGCAGGTGGCCGGCGTCGATGAGGCCGACGCGATTAAAACCGATGGCCAGCGCATCTACCTGCTGCAGGGCAACGAACTCGTTGCGCTGACCGCATGGCCACCGTCGGCCCTGACCGTCGAAAGCCGTCTTGTCATTGAAGGTTCGCCGCTGGGTCTCTTTGTGGACGGAGAGCGCGCGGCTGTGGTCTCCAGCGTATGGGATAACGGCTCGCTCGGCGGCGATGATAGCTGCCGCGGCATCGGCCTGCCCCAACCCCAGCCCTTGATGGGGGATGTTGCCATCGGAGCCCCGATCGCCTGCGGCACGCCCTTCACAAAAATCACCATGGTCGATCTTGTCGGGACAACGCCGACGGCGACCCGGGAGGTTTATGTCGAAGGCAATCTGATCGCTGCCCGACGACACAACAACGCGGTCCGGATCATCTCGCAACGCGGCTGGGGTCTACCCATCGCCCTACCCGACCCCTGGGCGAGGATCTGGGGAACGGAAGCCCCGGTCGACGAAGCAGCCTTCAAGGCGCGCGTCAATGCGTGGGAAGAGGAGGCGCTCGCCGCCGTCGATGCCAGTTCGCTCGATGGCTGGCTGCCGACGCTTGGCGAACCCGCACCGGGTGGCGGTCTGACCGGCAGCTCGCTTTCCTGCGGCGACGTCCACATTCCGGCTGCCGGCGTGGGGGAGGACGGCTCTTCGACCATCGTCACTGTCGATCTTGACGATGATGCCTCGGCGATCCGCTCGACCTTGGTGCTGGGCGGTGCCGCAACCACCTATGCAAGCCTCGACACCCTGGTCCTTGCCAGCCCGCAATGGGGTGCCTTCCAACAGGGCGAAGAAACCGACCGTACGGCTCTGCATGTTTTTGCGCTCGACGGCTTTGAGACAAACTACCAGGCTTCCGGCTTTGTCGCCGGGCAACCCTTGTCCTCGTTTGCCCTTGATGCCCGCGACGGTCTGCTGCGCATCGCCACCACCGTAACCTCGACCAACGATCCAGACGGCACCACCAACACGGCAAGCCGGATCACAACGCTGCGGCCAGTCGGAGAGGGCCTCGAGACCGTCGGCGCGACACCCGATCTTGCCCCAGGTGAGCGGATTTTTGCTGTACGATTTCTCGGCGATCTCGCCTATCTGGTCACATTCCGCCAAATTGACCCGCTCTTCGTGATCGATCTCGCCGATCCAGAAACCCCGACGGTTCTCGGAGAAGTCGAGCTGCCCGGCTTCAGTGAGTACATCCACCCCATCGGCAATGGTCGCCTGTTGACCATCGGGCGCGACGCCGACGAAACCGGGGCCACCCGCGGCCTGGCGCTACGCCTCTTCGACGTCAGCGATCCGACGGCACCCCGACTCGATCACGTCGAGCTTTTGCCCGGAGATGGCTGGAGCCCGGCTGAAGGAAACCACCTCGCCTTCACCTTCGACGCGCGGCTCGGTCTGCTGGCGCTGCCCTTCAATAATTGGCAGCCCCACTGGACGGCCTCGCTGGTTCTTTATTCGATTGATGCGACAAGCGGAATCGAGCAGGTGGGCGAGATCCTCGATCCGGGCCCCGACAGTCCTGGATGCGTGGCCTCCGACGTCGCGATCTGCGGCGGGCAGACCTCGATGCAACGCGGTCTCTTCATCGAGGACCACGTCTACGCCTGGAGTTCGTCAAGCCTGCGGGTACATGCCCTGGCCGATCTGACTGAACCGGTCGCGATCGCGCCCCTGCCCGAAAGCTGGGGCGGTGGTGGGGAGCCGGTCCCCGTCGACTGAGCACCGCAGCGCGGCTCTCCCCGACGCCCGGAGGGAGCCGTGCTGCGTCGCGGTCCGGGCCTGGTGCCACGCCGTGCACGGGCGGGGGCGCTGGGATTTTGTTCCCTTCGCCCGCCGTCTCCGCTCCGGGCCTTGTGCCACGCGATGCACGGGCTTTCCCGTGCTGGAGGGCTCTGTTCCCTTCGCCCCCCGCCTCTCTCCGGGCCTTGTGCCACGCCCCGGGGAAGGGCAGGAGTAGGCGTGCGTCGGATGAAATGGCTCGTCGGGCTCGGTCTCCTCGGAGTGGCCCTGCTCTTTCTCACCGCCAATCTCGCGGCGCGCCCAATTCTTCAGGTGGCGTTGAGCCGCGCGCTTGGCAAGGGAGCCAAAGTCGGTCGGGTCCAGATTTCGCCACTGCTTGGGTCAACGACCATCGATGACCTGGTCCTGCCAAATCCGTCGGGCTTCGGACCGGGCTCGGCGCTCACCATCGATCGGCTCGAGTTCGATGCAGCCCCGAACGCCGCATTGAAGAACCCGATCCGCATCACGAGCTTGCGGCTCTCCGGCGTGCACGCCGTCCTCGAGGTCGAGGGCCTGGCGACCAATCTCGGCACCGTGTTGGAGCAACTTGAGGACGCCATGCGCTACCCTGGCGGGGCCCGTCGGTTTGCGATCGATCTGCTGCAAATCAACCAGGCCGAAGCGCTCGTCGATCCCCCCGGTGCGCCAGCGGTCGCTGTCGCCCTGCCCGATCTGACGCTGCGCGACCTCGGCGGAGCCGAGGGGCTAGCGGCCGAACCCCTCCTCGCGACTGTCGTCAAGCAGATTATCGTGGAGATACTGGCAGACGAAAACGGAGACCTACCCGGCACGGTCGAAGAGGCCCTCTCGCGGGCCGGGGCCGCAGCAGCCCGTTCGGGATCGCGGAGCCTCCGCGGTACTGTCGAGACTCTTGAGAATACGACCCGAAGATTGACCGACGACGCGCGCCTCTGATTTGGGGTCTCCTGCGGTGGCGGTCAGCGGCCGATCAAACGCGTCAATTCGCCGGAGATCGCGCCCACGTCGCGCCGGAGATCCTCGGCGCTTGCCTCCGAGTTCTCAGTCAGCATCTCGAGTGCGTCAAGCCCGTCACCAAGGGTCGTGAACGGCACCAACGGACCTTTCTCGATCGCCGGACGGGAGGGCTGGGTGGGGCTCCGCGACGACTCGCAACAAATCGCTAACCAGACCCGAGACCGCCTTAAAAAGACCGAGGCCGGCGAACATCAGGAGAACGGCCGAGAAATGACCGCCTGCCGTGGTCGGCAAGAAATCGCCGCAGCCAACCGTCGTCACGGTCGCCAAGGCCCACCAGACTGCGTAGCTCGCATTGATGATCGTCGCATCAGGGTTGGCGCTCTCGAAATAGAGCACCCCCACACACGAGAGCACGACCGAGAGCAGCACCAGCAGAACCGCGATGACGAAGAGCCCCTCGCGTCGATTGTCGCGCAGCTCGTCGCGGATCAAGGCCATTGATTTGACGGCCCTGAAAAGACGCGCCAGTCGTGCCACCCGGATAAAGCGCAGCGCACCCAGGTTGTCGGGAACCGACGAGAGCAGATCGACCAGAGCAAAGGGCCGCAGATAGAGGAAGACCCAGCCGCCCACCGCCTGCCGCGCCTCCGGCCAAGGTCCTTCTCGTCAGGCGCGAAATGAACGGGCCTCGACGAGATCGGTAAGCGCGTCAGAGAGAAGATAACGGGAACGTCAACTTTGACGCCATGCCCACGTCATTCGCCATAAAAAATCGAGACCGAAAGCGACGCAGGTGAGGTTATCAAAAATGCGGGCGAGGGCTGCAGGTTCCTCGCCGGATTTCATCAGAAGGAGCCGGCAGAGGAACATCCCCATGGCGAGAATCGCGAGGATCGCGAGCCCATGCTCGATCCTCTTCGGGCGCGCCGCCCAGCCCGGTCCTGTATGGAACTCCTTCATATGCCAGCGATATCTGAACTCGGCCCGGTGGACACCCGGATGGGGCCACGCCCGAGGCGCCGCTGGTGGTTGCCTCTCGTCATCCTGGCGGGCTTGACCCTGCCCTTCTGGCTGACCGACCTTGACCGCGACCTGGCGGCCCGGTTCTTCGACCCCGAGCTGCCCGCATCGCCTTGGGTCGGCGAGAACAACGCCCTGGTGCTCGCGCTGTATAAGGCAACGCCGCTGCTGGGCGTCGGCATGGGCTTGCTCGGGATCCTCTGGGTCGTCGTCGGCTTTCGTCGCCGCGACAACCGGCTTCGCGCCTGGCAGGGCCTGGCGCTGCTCCTGATCCTCACGATCGGTCCAGGCGTGATTGTCAATGATGTTTTTAAGGAACACTGGGGACGGCCGCGCCCGCGCCAAATCATCGAATTCGGTGGAGTTCGCCTTCATCTTCCGCCTCTCCTTCCCGCCGACAACACTGCCGGCACCTCTTTTCCTTCGGGTCACGCCGCAATCGCTTTCGCCTGGCTCGGTGTCTATTCCGTGCTGCGACGGCGGGCACCCGGCCGGGCACGGCTCGCTCTCGGCTTCGGCCTCGCCGCGGGTGCTCTGGTCGGCCTCGTCCGAATGGCGATGGGCGGCCATTTTCTATCCGACGTGCTCTGGTCTGGTGCGATTGTCTGGGCAAGCTCCTGGTTGATTTGTGATATTCTGCTTGAGCTGCCGCTGCGCGAGAAGGATCCTTCGGGCGTGCCGCTGGCACGAACCCGACGCCGGCTGGGTGCCGCGGGGCTGGTGGTGTTTTTTCTGGTCCTGGTTCAGGCCCGGCATAAGGCCCTGTGGTTGGGCCTCTCTGCGGACGGCGGCGCGTCAGCGCAACGGAACTTCCGCCTTGAAACCCCGGGAGGCGACGTCGAACTCTTGATGGAGACCCCTCAGGATGGCGCCACGGTCTTCGTTTCGGGCTTCGTCGAGGGTCTCACCCTGCTCGGTGGTGGGATCGAAGTTGAGCAGATCCGGACCTCGGGCAGGGATGGCGAGTTGGGTCTCCGTGTCTTGACGCGGGGCCTACTCGATACCGCGCACGGGCGGATTGTTGTTCGGCTCGATCCGGGGGCTTTCGATCGGGTCGTGGTCAAGACAGTTGATGGATGTGTGCGGGTGGCCTCGGACCCCTGCGTCGAGGGTCGTGATGAGAACGCTTCCGACTGCATACCCGAAGCGCTCGAGCTTAGGCTTGATGGCAGCCGGGGTTGTCGGTGAAGCCCTCCGGGCCCTGCAAAATCTCGACGCGGCCCATCATACTCGGAGGCTTGCTCAGATAAAGTTTCCGTGCCAGCCAACCCGCTTCTGACGAACTTGCCGAAGCGGTCGGCTGGTACGAAACTCGCCGAGTCGGTCTTGGCGGTGAGTTCTTCGACGCAGTGGCTGCCGCGCTGACCCTCATCGGGGCCCGCCCAGAGCTCGGAACTGCGCTTTCCACCGATGGTCAGACGCGACGCGTGGTTGTTCCCCGCTTTCCCTGGCAGGTGGTGTACCGGCTCAAGTCAACCAACATTATTTTTTCTCGCCAAAAGAAGTAGAATCGCAACCCGCCGCGTCGCCTCGGAAACAGCCAAGAGTGAACGCAGGGCCTCGTTGACCGCCGCAGATGTTCGGAAGGCCCGAGTCACGTCAGGCCTCGGAACTGCGACGCTGGATCCTTCCTCGAGCACTCGTTTGTAGTACTTGCCGCAGGCGCCCTTCGAATAATCGAAATCGTACCCGGGCCGCACGTCGCTTCCTCGAACGACACGCCGTACTTCTTCTCGTTCGCAACGGCCTTCTCACGTACCCACTCGACCCTCATGGTGCCTCGGTTGTTTCCGCCCGTCTAACGCTTGGATTCCGCGGCGGCGCGGTAGCACCTTCTGCTGAAACCGGTGGTTAGTCACTCACACTCAGAGTCCTCGTGCATGGTCTGCAGGCACCACCCGGAAGATACGTTTTGTGTGGCGTTCCCTGCATGAATGGTCGGAGGCCTTGGTCGAGGTTCCTTTTGCTGGGTCCAAAATTTGATCCCGATGGAGGATGACGATGTGTGATCCGGTGACCCAGCCGCTCCTATCCGGTTCGCCGAGGATCTCAGCGGGCTCAAGCCGTGTGTAGTAGCTCAGTGCAAACAGGTCGTCATGTCGCACCAATTCCTTCATGTAGTGCTCGAGCTTTCGTACATCTGTTGGGCAATACGCAAGCTTCATACTCCACCTGCGCAGCGCATCGGACCACGACACGGGATTTTGAGTATTGACTTTTCCCTGAAAGTGCGCCTCAGTTTCTCCGGTCAAGATTGCGAGCGACGCAGCGACGCAGTGGTTTGCACTTTGCTGGACCGGCTGGAAGCCCTTCTCGCGAAAGAAGTTTTCCCCATCTTCTGGCCATAAACAGCTTGTTGCATCAGCCGACATGATACCCCTCTCCTGAGATTGCCAAACAGTTTTTTGAGATCTCCATCTGGCACCGCTCCTTCGCAGTCAGTAGCTGTTTAGCTGCCCGCCGCACCATCCCAGCTCGCGGTTTGAAACGCAAGTTTCTTGTGGCCGGCTTCACCGGCGTCTCCAGGGTGCTCTCCCCCTCCCAACATGGGTGTATCCAGAAGGTGGAGCGGCGACTTCGGCCCCGGCATGAGCACGCGGCCCCGTCATCAGGTCCGCCGGACTCCGCACCCCCGCACGGCTGGCCCGTGTCGGCCTGGCAGAACCGCCGATCGCCGCGTTTGAGGCGAAGAAGGCCTCGATCAGCGCCTACCTGCTCACCCCAAAGCTTCGAAGTCGAGCAGCCCGCGGACCCTCCAGGAGCGCAGAACACAAGGCCCGGAGAGGCCCCGGCCTTGACCTCGCCCTCGCGGCCCGGCAGTTCGGAAGGATGGAAACTCATCTCAAGCCGTCCCGTCGCTGGGCTGAAAACATCACGCTCGATCGTCGCAGCGTCCTGCGCGGTGCCGTCGCCGGAGCCGGCACCCTTGCCGCGGGCCGATTTCTGGCAGCCTGTGGCAACGCGGATGCGCCCCGAAGAGTATTTGATTTCGATAGCATGGGCCCGCTGGGCGAACCCGATGAAAATGGTATCCGACTGCCGGCCGCGCTGCGTTCACGGATCGTAGCCCGATCCGGCGAGTTGCCGATCCCCGGCGGCAGCTACGTCTGGCACGGTGCTCCCGATGGCGGTGCCGTCTTCGCCGCGGCCGACGGTGGCTGGGTCTATGTCTCTAACAGCGAGCGATTGAACGGTGCCGGCGGCGTCGGGGCGCTCCGTTTCTCACCCGACGGCTCACTGGTCGATGCGTATCCGATTCTTGAGGGTTCCTCGATGAACTGTGCTGGCGGCTCGACGCCATGGGGGACCTGGCTCAGTTGTGAAGAAGATTTCTTCCAGCAGCGCGGCCGGGTGATCGAATGCGATCCGCTCGGTGTGCGCGCGCCCATCGAGCGACCGGCGCTCGGCCTCTTCATCCACGAAGCCGCCTGCATCGACCCCCGCTCGGGGTGCGTATACTTGACGGAAGACGCCCATAATGGGCGTTTTTATCGCTTCACTCCAGACGAGCCACACGGCGGAGCGCGCAGTCTGGAATCGGGTCGGCTCGAAGCAGCGAAGGTGGGGAATGTCGGCGGCGATACCGTCGGTTCCGTGGAGTGGATCGTCGTTCCCGACCCGCTGGCACTTGGAACCGTGACCCGGCTTCAAGTGCCGGAAGCAAGCGCTTTCGATGGCGGCGAGGGCATCTGGCTCGAACAGGGTCTCATCTATTTTTCGACGAAAGGCGACAACCGGGTCTGGACCTATGATCCCCGGAAGGAATCGCTGCGAATTTCCTATGACGCGGCAGCCTTTGCGGAGGCCCCGCTCACGGGTGTGGACAACGTCACCGGTAGTGGTGCGGGTGATATCCTGGTCGCCGAGGATGCCGGCAGGATGCAGATCGTCGTGCTGACCCGGGGCGGTAGCGTCGTACCCTTGCTGCAGGTGGTGGACCAGCCGCTCTCGGAGATCACCGGGCCGGCATTTGACCCTTCGGGAACCCGCCTCTACTTCAGTTCACAGCGCGGCAGTACCGGCCAGATCTTCGGCGCGACCGGCGGCATCACCTACGAAATACAAGGCTTCTGAACAAAGGTCCGGAAGGAAAAGCAAACCATGGCGGAAAAAACGCTCCCCCCCTGGACGCCACAAGAGGAACGGATCGCCTCGGTCGTCGTTCGCTGGATGACCCGGATCAACGTCTGGATCTTCCGCCTGACCTCTGGTCGGATCGGCGCCAGTTTCCGCTACGGTGCCCCGGTCTGCCTGCTCACGACCATCGGCCGCCGCTCGGGACAATCCCGCACGGTGGCGCTGATCTACCTGGCCGATGGTGCCAACGTCGTGCTGGTTGCCTCCAAAGGAGGCATGGCGAACCATCCGTTGTGGTATTTGAATCTTGAAGCCCACCCCGACTGCGAGGTGGCGATCGGGGCCAGCCAGCAGCAGATGCAATCACGCCGCGCGAGCACCGAGGAGAAGGCAACGCTTTGGCCGCGGCTGAACGAGATCTATCCCGAGTACAAGGATTATCAATCGCGCACGACTCGAGATATTCCGGTCTTGATCCTGAGCCCCTGCTGAGCCCCTGCCCCTCCGCGATCCAACCTCTTCCCGGGGCCTTGCCCGGAGGTCGGTCCGCGCCCCGGCGGAGCTTCGCAACCACCGCCCGGATCATTTGTCAAGGATAAATTATTTCGCGGCACTCAGGCTCGATCACACAGGCATCGGCCCGGCGCTTCCGGCACTTTCCCGCCCCGGCGCCGCTCCCGCGCCGGACGCGCCGGGCCAGACCAGCAGCATGGCCGGCAAGAGCAACGCATCGCCAAGCAAACACAGGATCATCGACGAGGCCGTGAGAATCCCCAAGTCCCGTACGGGGCCGAAATCAGAGACGACGAGCGCCCCAAAGGCAACCGCCAGCACCACCGAGGTCAGCACCATCGCCCGGCCGACCCCTGCGAAGGCCTCTCGCACCGCCTCGGCAGTGCGCAGCCCGCGCATCTCGGCCTGACGAAATGCCAGCAAAAAATGGATGGTGTCATCGGTTCCGATGCCGAGAGAGAGACAGGCGACCAGGGCGGTACCCATATTGAGCGGAATATCCGCCCATCCCATAGCACCAAACAAGATTAAAATCGGAAGCAGGCTTGGCGCTGCCGCGATCAGGCCCAGCCGAAGCGAGCGCACCATCGCAAACAGGATGCCGCCAATCACCAGCAGGGCCGATCCCAGGCTGCGCAGTTGGCCGTCGGCAATTTCGTCCGAACTGCGGAAGAGGGCGAGCACTGTCCCCGTGACCTGGGGAGAGTACTGCCCCATCGTTTCGGCGAGACGTTGCCGCAGGGCCGACGAAACCTCGGCCGCCTCGGCCGAAGTGAAGATATCCGTGCGGACCCAGATGGCCGCACTTTCCCGATCCGGCGTGATGAGCCGGGTCAGGTCGTCCGCAAAATCACTTGATTCGTAGAGCAGGAGAAGTTGCGCCGCGGCCGCGGCATTGGAGGGGAGTGCCGCAGGCAGCGACGATCGTGGGCCCTCGTTGCCGAGAAAGGCGCGGTTCATTTCAGCGATCAAATCCGCCACCGACAAGGTCGCGCGGACGCCGGGTTGGGTACGGGCGAACTCCTCGATCCCCGCCATTCCCCGGAGCACGGCTGGATCGAGGACGCCGCCCGCGCGGCCGGTGTCGAAGGTGACCAGGATCGGGATGGGCCCGGCGACACGTGCGATGATTTCGAGCCGATCCAGATTCGCCGGATGGTCAGGGCGAAGAAACGAAACGAAACTGGTATCGACGGTGACCCGGCTCATCCCGATCGCCCCAAATAGCGCGAGAGTTGCGCAGCCGGCGACGACCCAGCCCGGGCGGGCCAGCACCAGGCGCTCGCAAAAAGCGACGAAATGATCGACGCCGTCGGGCCCCCGGGGTGGCGCCGGCGCCGGTTGTCGCCATTTGTAGACCGCGGCCGGCACGAGAAGGGCGAAAATACCGGTCAACCCCACGGCGAGTGCCGCGACCAGGCCGAATTCACGAATGGCCTCGATGCGGCTCGTTGCGAGTGCTGCGAAGCCGGCGAGCGTCGTTGCTGCAGCCAGCAGCGTGCCGCGGGCAACCGCCCGAAATGCGCTCACCGCGCTCTCGCCCGAACGTTCGGCGTGCACCAGAAAATGCATCGAGTAGGCCGTACCCAGAGCCAAAACCATCGAGGGGATGATCGTCGACAGTACCGAGACGCTGCGCCCAAACGCCGCCATCGCGCCAAGCACCAGGACCACTGTGCCGCCCGCCGCAACCAGTGGCAGCACGACCGGCCACGGCCGACGGAAGATCCGCGCCAGCATCAAAATCAAAAGAAACAGCGTGACCCCGGTGAAAAGGCGTTGTTCCTTTTCCATTTCGCGACCGACCTCGTCTGAAAACGCCGGATTGCCGCTGAGCACGAGGCGCTCCGGGCCACGCACATGACGCACGACGCGGCGGACCTCGTCCACCACCCTGTGCTGAAAAAGCGGATCGCCCGGTCGATTCTCGAGAAAGAGGACCAACGCCGCCGTGTGTCCGTCGCTGCTGAGGAGGTGCCCCCGGTAGAGCGGCGAGGCGTCAATCTCGGCCCGCAGATGCTCGAGTTCCGGACCAGGGCCAGGAACTTCTTCCTTCAGATCCAGGACCTCGACCGAATCTTGATCGCCGTGGATCCAGCCGCTCTGCGCAATGGACCAGACCCGCTCGACGCCGGGGATGCTCTCGAGCCTCTCGCCGAGTGCCGCCAGGCGGCGCAGGCGTCGGGCTTCAACGACATGATCGTCGCCAATCTGGATCAGGACAAGGACATCTTCGTTGCCGAAAACCGATCGGGTCTCAAAAAGGACTTGCCCCTCGGGTGAGGTGGGGTCGGTGAATCGTTCAATCGACGCATCGAAATGCAACCTGCCGAGCCAGGGCAAAGCGGCACCGACGAGCACACCGAGCAGCAGCAGAAGCAACCGCGGGCGCGCAAGAATCCGATCGATCCAACCGAAACTCGGCGAATCCGGCTCCTGCTCCACCTGGCGGCGACTCAGCCTGCTCCGGAAGCAGCAGCCGTCGCAGTGCTCATCGGCCAATGCGTCGAGTGTTGTCGCGCCGCAAAATTGACGAGGTTCCCACGCAGCCGCCCCAAGGTGTCTGGGGCACGACGTTTAAGGGCCTCGATCAGCTCGCCAGGAATCGCAAGCACTTCACCAGAGCTGGCGGCAACCACGGTTGCCTCGCGACGACCATTCCAAAACGATTCACCAAGGCCAATCGGGTCTCCGATCTGCACCGAACGCATCCCGTCGCCCTCGCCAAGCAGGCCGGCCTCGCCCGAAACCAGAAGCAGAACGGATTGTGCCGGCTCGCCTCGCCGCGTGATGCGGTCGCCCTCGCGAACCCGGAAAAGCGTAGAACGGGAAAGTAATAATTCAACTTCCTTGACGGCAAGCCCCGCGAGCACGGGCGAAGCGGTGCTCGGCTCTTCGCCAAAGCGTCGCCGCAGGATCGCGCGAAGACCGGCCCCCTCCGTGCCAGCAGCGGTCTCCGCATAGGGCGAATGTCCCCAAACCGAAGCGAACCAGCTCCGGACTTCGGGATCGTCGGGATAGTCCGACACCACCCGGCCGAGCGGCGTGCCTTGAGCCTCGAAACCCTCGCGATCCCCAAGCAGCATCACCAGCGGCAGCTTGAAGCCATAGGCGGGATCGTTGAAGCCCGCTTCGTAGCTGCGAAAACCCAGGTGCTGGTAAAAAGGAAGCTGGTGCGCCGTGCAATCGCCAAAATTCAAGCGCACGCCATTGTTGCGGGCATAATCGTAGGCTGCCCGCATCAGGGCCAGCACCGCCCGGCTCTGCCGCACCCGTTCGTGCAACATGAAGCGGCTCGTCAGGCAGATGGATCGCGATCCGAAGCGCAGTTGGGCCGGCAGCGCACGCAGCTTGCGCAACACCGGCACGGGATCGGGCAGATCCCGCAACAGGGCCACCCGCAGACAACCCAAGGCTTCGTCGCCATCCCAAACGACGAAGGAACGGGCGTGCTCGTCGAGCGGATCGCTGAGCCGACGCCAGCGGTGGTCGGCCTCGGGGGTTGGGAGTTCGAGCTCCCGAACATAAATCTCGTAGCGCAGCCGGTAGACGCTTTCGCGTTCCGCGTGACTCTCGGCTGGCGCGACTCTCAGTGCCACGCCGGCGTCTCACCGCCGATTTGCCGGAACATCGTCACGTAGAGGTCGGCCACCACGCGAGCCGCCTCGGCGACTGCCGCAGCATCTTCGGGCTGCGCGACGTTGCGGACGATCTGCTCCTCGATTTCCACGGTATGGTCGGTGTCGGCGACCCCATGGCCGGCCACGAAACGCACGGCTTCGGGAGTGCTCGAGAACCCCGCCTTCAGCTGCTTGCCCGCGAGCGTACCCAAATCGGCTCCGACGCCCTCCAGGATGTACATCCATCCGAAGACGGCGACGGCATCGCCATGGGTGACGAGATTCCGGACATAACCCACCAATGCCGCGCAGGCCGGGGTGGCCGGGGTGGCACGAACGGTGTCGGCGGCGACGGCCAGCTCGGCCAGATCGCGCAAGGCCCAATCGTCGTGGCCATGCTCGTCGCTGGCGTGCGAGAGCAGGTAAAGCGCAAGCTCCGGATGACTCATCGACAGACGCGACGCGGCCTGCGCCATGATGACCGGACTGAAACGCGCGTAATGCCAAACGTTGATCAGATAGCCGGCGTATTGCTCACGCGTCACGGAACCTTCGAGCACGGCCCGGATGAGACGCGTCGTCCCGAGCTGTTCCCGAACCTGGGCGCGTAGCTTGACCAAGGACGGCATCAGCCCGATTCCAGCCGTGCGCACCCGCGAAACTCCACCTGACGACCCCATCCACCCCTCCTCCGCAGGCCCGCTGGCAAACCCGCTAGCCGTTTCGACCGTAGCGCAGCCTGCGAGCCGATGGCAACAAGAATTCTCAGCCTATAAATGAATCTACTTAGTCAGATAAGCATATTCACTTATTGGAGCGAGCGCCGCAGTCCCCGCAGTGGACGGCCCCTCAGGCAGGGCGGGGATCAGCCCGGCCCCTGCCCGTCCAAGGAAATTCGGGTAACAGAGCGCTGAGCAGATCCGGGAGGCACGATGGAAGGAATCAAGGGGTATGGGGCATTGGTCACCGGGGGCGGCACCGGCATCGGGCACGCCTGCGCGGCGCGTCTGGCAGCCGACGGGGCGCGGGTCCTGATCTGCGGCCGCACCGAGGCCAAACTCGTCGACTCGGCAGCGGCGGCGAATAAAACTGCCGCCCATGGTGGGCGCGTCGAATGGATGGTCACCGACGTCACCGACGAAGCGCAGGTGAAAGCCACGCTCGATCGCGCCCAGGTGCTGGCCGACGGTCGGCTCGATATCGTGGTCGCCAATGCCGGAGGCGGTGGACTGCCCTCGCCCTACCACCTCCAGGACACAGAAGAATTCCTGCGCGTGCTCAATCTGAACCTGCTTGGCACCTTCTTTTGCGTCAAGCACTCTGTACCTTTACTCTTCGAGCGCGGCGGTTCGTTCATCGGCATGTCGTCGATCGCCGGCCATCTCACGCATATCATGTTCGGCGCCTATCCGGTGGCCAAGGCCGGCATCGAGCAGATGATGCGCAACGCCGCCGACGAATACGGCTCAAGGCGCATTCGCTTCAACGCCATCCGGCCGGGTTTCATCGCGACCGAAATGATGGACATCATCCCGCGCGACAGCGCTGTCTACGAGAGCTACCTGCGCAATACCCCACTCGCCGCCGTCGGGCAGCCCGGCGACGTCGCCGAGCTGGCACGTTTTCTCGCCGGCCCCGAATCGCGTTGGATCACCGGCCAATGCATCAATGTCGACGGCGGCCACAGCCTGCGGGCCGGTCCCGACTTCTCGCATTTCCTGCGCCCGCACCTCTCGGAAGACGTATTGGCGGGCCGCCTGCCCTAGCGGCCCCTCTGCCAGAGGTCGGCAGGCTTGCAAGATTCGTCGATTCTGCGAGGCAGGTTCGTATGGGACCACTCGAAGGCATTCGTATCGTTGATCTTTCGGCCATCGTCTCCGGACCGCTCGCCACCACACACCTCGCCGACCAGGGTGCCGAGGTCGTCAAGGTCGAGCCACGCGGCATCGGCGACCTGCTGCGGTGGCTGGGCAGCAATCGCGGCGGGATGTCGGGGCTTTTCCATCTCTGCAATCGCGGCAAGCGCTCAATCACGCTGGATCTGCGCCAGGAGGCCGGCAAGGATGTGCTGTGTGAGTTGGTCAAGCGTGCCGACGTCCTGGTGCAGAACTTCCGTCCGGGAGTGGCCGAGCGCATGGGCATCGGCTGGGACCAACTTCGCATCATCAATCCGAATTTGATCTACGTCTCGATCTCAGGCTTCGGGCCGACTGGCCCCTGGGCGCATGAACGGGTCTACGACAACGTGATCCAGGTGACCTCGGGATTCGCCGCCGCACAAACCGATCAGGCCACGGGAACACCGCAACTGATCCGCCAGGTCGTCTGCGACAAGATCACCGCACTCAACGTCGCCCAGGCGATCTCGGCCGCTCTTTTCGCGCGTGAACGGAAGCAGGCTGGAGGCCAACACATCCAGATTGCCATGCTCGACGCCGCTATCGCCTTCCTTTGGCCCGATATGAGCGACGATATCCTGCTTGGCGAGGGCATCATTCATACCCCACCGCTCACCTCGGCCTACCAGATGCTGCCGGTCGCGGATGGCTGGGGCACGGTGACCGTGATTTCGGATTCCGAATTCCGGGGGCTATGCCGGGCCTTCGACCACGAGGAAATCGCAGATGACCCGCGCTTTACCACGATGTCTGGTCGCATCGAAAATAGTCAAGCTTTGATCTTGGAATTGCTCGGGAAGATCATTCCGGTTTTGCAAACACTCACGCGCGACCAGGTCGAGGAACGATTGCATACGAACGACGTGCCGGGGGCTGGCGTGCGCAGCATCCGCGAGGTGCCCGAGCTGGCGCAAGTGCTCGAGAACGGAACCTTTGTCGAGAGCGAACATCCGCTGGCGGGCCGCCTAAGGGAACCCAGGCCCGCACCGCGCTTCGAGACCACACCGGCCCGTTGCGGCGGCCCAGCGCCGAGCCTCGGCCAGCATAGCGAGGAGATTCTGAGAGAACTCGGCCTCGGCGAGCGGATCGAGTCCCTACGCGCAGCGGCCGTGATCTAGCGGCAACTCACAATAGATCTCGACGCTGCGCCGCGTAAAGTCGCGCCGTTTTCGGTGACGTACACACCTGGCGGCAACTAGAAATACTATTTGACGATGCGACCAGAACCATGCAGCCCCCCGACGGACTCGCCGCGGGGTTTGTTTGCCCAGTTCGACAAGCCCAGCGGCAGGCTCGGCGCCTTCGTCGGCCATCTCATGGCCTGGAAGAGCGGCCCGCGCAGCCGCTTCGTGCTTTCAATGCTCGAACTCGCCGCACACCACCGGGTCCTCGAAATCGGCTTCGGCCCGGGCGTTGATCTGGCACGCGTCGCAGGCCGTGTTCCGGAGGGCGGCGTCGCGGGCATCGACCACTCCGCCATCATGCTGGCTCAGGCCCGGACGCGACTCCGGCGACAGGGGCATCTCGAACGGGCCGATCTCCGTCTGGGCAGCGCTGACTTGCTCCCCTTTGCGGACGACGCATTCGATCGGGTCTTCTCGATCAACAGTGTCCAATTCTGGCCAGACCTTGATGCCGTAGCCCATGAAATCAGCCGCGTGCTGAAGCCCGGCGGACTGGCGGCAATCGCGATGCAGCCGATGTCGCGCGGCGCGGTGGCCGACGATGCCCGCCGCTTCGCCCAACGGATCCAGCAAGCCCTCGCCCGGGCCGGTTTGCGGAAGCTCCGCGTTTCGGAGCGCGAGCTGCGCCCTGTCCTCTGCTGCTGCGTGGTGGGCGAAGGCTGAGCCGCCCAGACAGGGTGCCTGTTTGTTAGCCCCCGACGCCACGATCTGCCGCGCCAACCGAAGCAAGCCGAGAGGCTTGCCTGAGCCCTCCTCGCGGAGGAGGGCTCATATAACCGAAGGAGTCTGGGATCTTGACCTCCAAGACAAAGGACAAAGCATTGCTCTCCGCTCGCGAGGAGTCTCAGCGGAAGGTCCGGGCGCACCGCGAACGTCTTCGTGCGCAAGGACCCCGGCCCGTCCAGATCTGGGCAGCCGACACGCGTGCACCGGGCTTTGCTGCGAAGGCGCAGCGGCAGGCACGTCGGGTCGCCGTGAGTCGGCATTCTGCTGAAGACCAGGCTTTCGTCGACGCAATCTCCAGCGAGTTCGCCGATTGAAACGGAGCGAGATCTGGACCGTAGCCGGGGGACCCGGCTACGCGGACAAACCCCGTCCGGTCTTGATCATGCAGGACGATCGCTTTGCCGCGACCGTCTCGGTCACCGTCTGTCCCTTCACCAGCGACCCAACCAACGCGAGCCTGCTCCGCCTCCCGGTCGAGCCGAGCGAAACCAACGGTCTCGCGAGCAGCTCGGAACTGATGGTCGACAAGATCACAAGCATCGCCCGAACGAAACTCGGCAAGCGGGTGGGCCGACTCGCCGACCAGGATATGCGACGGCTCAACCGTACCGGCCTGGTCTTTCTTGGCCTGGCTGGATAGCGGCGGAACCCATCGGCGCGACTCTATGCCGGGGAAGAGATAGAGACTCTTCGTGCGCATCCCGACAGAGATCGTGCCGAGCGTCACACCCGAGGGGAAATCGCCCGGGCGTGTCCAGCGCGAATTCATGGACCTGCTCGCCGCAGGTGCCACGCTGCACGTCGCCGGTGAGGCCCGCAAGCAACCGTCGCGCCTGCTTGAGGGAGGCTACCTCCCCCGTTTCAAGCTGAAGCTCTTCGATACAACCTTCTATCTGACGAGCCTCCGCCAGAACCCGGATCTGCGCTTCTTCGTCGCCTATATTCGGCAGCGAGACCTCCCGCCGGCCCGCAGTCGCCTCTACGCACACATCTTCTACAAGGACGTCTCCCTCGTCTGGCGCTCGGCTTCGCACCTCGCTGGTCCGATCGACAACTACTGGGTCGGCAAGGGCGATTTCTCCATCACGGTCGAGAACGGCTGCGAATTCGCCCACTCGAGAGAGGAAACCACCGACCTGCCGTTCGAATTGCAGGTCGCCCTCGACGGGTTGAGTCGGCGCGTGCGGCGGCCCCACTTCGACGAGCGGGCGGTTCGACTCGTCCTGCGTCGCGCTGCCGGGAACCGGGTCGAGGCCTACGGCGATTTCATCGCGCCACGACGACAGGCCGCCGCCGAGCCGCGAAACCGCATCAACGGCGGACGGCCAGTGGCCCGCTTTCGTCGTCGGCTCGAGCCTGGGTCGCTCGTGTTCACGAAGGGCTTCGAGCCCGATTTCAGCGACGGCATCCTCGAAACGACGGTGTCGAGAAGCGTGCTTTATGGCGGCGACGTCCGGCGCTTCCGGATTCTCTCCAGCAACCGGCAGATCCAATATTTATTCTTCGCCGCCCGGCAGCAGATCTGGATCATCCCGCCGCAAGCCTTGACGACTGAACTCTCGAGATTCGGCGTGCGCACGATTGACGTCACGGCGCCCGACAATCTCTGTGTGCCCGGCTACGAATATCATTTCATGGACCAGAGCGAGGATCCTCCGGTCTTCGTCAGCCAGATCCCGGCCGGCTTCGCCGGTTCGCCGAGCGCGCAGGATCCCTCGCGCGCCGACGCCTCAAGCTGGCTGGAGAGCCTGCCAATTGTGCAGGAATTCCGTCGGAAGGTGGTGGGCCGACGCGGCAGCCTCCGGCTGCAGAAATAGCGCACTTGTCAAACTCAGAGCGACTCGTAGACGGCTTTGATCAGTGCGTTGGCGCGTGGTGATTGCCAGCGTTCGCCGGGGCGGTTCATGACATAGCCGAAGGCGAGCCCGGCATCGGGATCGGCAAAGCCGAGCGAGCCGCCGTAGCCGAAATGTCCAAAGGCACGCGGATTCTGGCCGATCGGCCGCGACTCCTGGGCAAGCTGAAAACCCAGGCCAAAACGGGTCGGCCGGTCAAGGATGAGGTCCAGGCCATCGGAGACGGGCAAGATCGCTTCTTCGAGCAGACTACGGGGCACGAAGGTGTCGTCGAGACTCGCCGCATAGATCCGGGCGACCCCGCGGGCGGTGGCGTGGCCGTTGGTCGATGGCACCTGAAGCGAGCGCCACCAATCCGTGTTGACCACGCCAAGGCCCGCCACCGCAGGTGGGTTGAAATACGCCGCCAGCTTCATTCGATCGGCAACCGCATCCGAACTCGGAGGCACGACCATCCGCTGCGCCAACTCCGGATCGTAGACTGTCGCGCCACCCCCGACCACCTCGGCACAACGTCCATTCTCGTGTGGTTTCAAACCGACGTGAAACCCGGCCCCGCGAGGTCCCGTCACGACCTCGCGTAGCGCGTCGCTGAAAGAAACCGCCCCGGCAGCCCGCCGGGCCACCTCGCCGACCAGAAAACCATAGGTATTGACATGGTAGCCATGCGCCGTTCCGGGCGACCACCAGGGCTCCTGGGCCGCCAGACTCGCCGTCAGCCGCGACCAATCGGCAAGCGCTTCATTGGGGAGTGCTTCACGAAAAGCCGGCAACCCGGCCTGATGCGCCATCAGAACACGCAGCGTGATCGCTCCCTTGCCACCTGCTGCGAAATCCGGCCAGGCCGAGGCAACCGGGGCGTCGGCATCGAGTTGACGCCGAGCCATCAGGGCAAGGATGAGGATGGCGGCAATCCCTTTTCCAACAGAATACGTATTGACAAGGGTATCCTGCTGCCAGTCCTGCTTGCGGGCATGGTCCATGAATCCGCCCCAGAGATCGACTACCTGGCGACCTCCCAGATGGACCGCGACGCCAGCCCCAACCTCATCGAGGTCTGCGAAATTGGCGCGAAAAGCCTCGCGCACACGCTCGAAGGCGGGATCGCAGACGCCATGGCACCGGGGTTCGCTGGCCATCGCGCCGAAGCCTAGCCGGTGGTCGGGGATGCGCCCAACGCGGCTCGCCACGCCCGACCCGCGCGGCGGATGCGCGAACGATCAACTGCCGAGATCGAGCACGGTGCCTGGCTTGTCGATCGGGATGAAGCGGATCGCCTTGGCGTCGAGATTCGCCTTGGTCAGGTCGACCATGCGCGACTGGCTGTCGGCGTAGGTACGAACGTAGTAGCGCTTGGTCTTGGTGTCGGCGACGACGCTCCACTCTGTCGTCTCGAGGCCTGCGACGCCGCCGCCGGCCTGACTGTCGGCCTGCGTGCGGATGATGCCCGGCGCGATGTCGAAGTTGTTCAGGATATGGAAGGCGTTGCCGACGGAATCAGTGCTCGTCGGTAGGACGGGCGCGGCGCGGGAGTAGCGGAAGGCACGCACGAAGCGCGACGGCGCAGCCATGTCGCCGGGCAGGCCGGGAGCGCCAGAGCCTGTGCTGGGCGGCGCGATCGTCAGCGAGCCGATCTGAAGCGACTTGGGATCATAGGCCGAGAGGCTGAGATAATTGCCGAGATTGGAGATGTGCCAGTCGAAGCTCGGTGCGTTCGTGAGCACCCCGGTCGGATTGTCGTGTATGCGCAGCGCACCGCCGATGTATTCGACGACAATGCTTGCGCCGGTGGCGTCGTGCAGCGTCATGTGCGGCGGGACGGGCGCCTTGAAGACCGCCTGCGGCGCGCGGCTGACCTTGATCTTCGGCAGTCCGGCCTTCACCTCGGCGACGTTGGCGAAATTGGTCAGCACGTAGAGCAGCAGCTCGAAGGAGGCGATGGAGTTCTTTGCGTCGCCCGGCGCGACCGCCTGGTACTCCGCGAGTTCGGGCAGATATAGAAGTCCGCCGGCCAAGCCCGCCTCGTTCATGCCGTCGATCAGGATCGACAGTCCCAGGCCGTTGGTTCCAGTCGCGCCGTATTTGGTCGTCCAGGCGAGGCCGGTGCCCGCGGTTCCGTCAGGGCCGGTGCCCTGCACCTCGAGCTTCCGCGGAACGACGATGAGCTGCGATTGCAGCGGCAGGCCGAACTCCATGGTCCGGCCATAGACGAAGCCCTTGTCGGCGGACCGCAGAAGGAACGACGTGCAGGCCTCGGCGGACGGCGCCAGCAGCCCCAATACACAGGCGGCGGCGACGGCTCTCAAAAGCATTGATTTGTGCGGCATATCCTTCTCCATACCCGTTGAGAGACGCGCTGCGTTGATGCTGTAGTAACACGGGCCCCGCGTCGAGGCGGCATGCGCATTCGAGCGCAATCGCGCGGACTATCTGGACGATGCGGCATTTTCCGAACTGCAGCAGATCCTGACGAAAAATCCCGAGGCTGGAGCAAGTGATCGAGGGCACGGGCGGCCTGCGCACGATTCGATTCGCCGGCGCGCGCCGCGGCAAGGGCAAGCGCGGTGGCCTTCGGGTGATTTATTACTGATGGCACGCCGGCCTGCAGTTCTGGCTGTATACGCTATACGACAAGAATGAATTGGGGGATTTGACGCCCCAACAGCGCAAGGCATTGAAAGCGATTCTCAAGATGGAACTGGAATCGAGAAGATTGATATGAAGGCACCAATGAAGGCGAAACGTGCGCCCAAGCGCGATCTTTTCGCGGAGTTGAGCGAAGGCATGACGGCATTGGCTGAGGCCCGGCAGGGGAAGCGCACGTTGCGCACCCATACCATGGAGTTCAAGCCGGCGCCGGAGATCAGCGCCCGGGAGGTGGTCCGTGTCCGGCAGCACCTCAGGCGACCGCTGAAGCGACTCCTGCCTTGGCAGCGGCGCCCGGGGCTTCTCCCCTCGGGTTGCCGGCCTGCATTCGCGGAAGCTGGACTCCTCTCTCTGGCGGCAGCCCCTGGTGGCTTCTCCCCTCGGGTTGCCCAGGTCGAGTTGAGAGATCGCTTGCCGGGGTTCCCGAACTTCGACAGAATCGTTCAAACTCTTCAGATCGCCCTTCCTTGACACGCACCATGGCGCCTGGACGTGAAACTTAGGATGACCATCTCGACAGACTCGAGACTGCCCTGCCCCAGGCCGACACTCCTTCTTCGGGCAGCGCTGTCAATGGCCGTGTCCGCGACAATGCTCGCAACGACGGCAGCAGCCGCTTCAGCTTCGGCCACCGATCTGCCGCATCGGATCGGCGATCTCGACCGCCAGGCGGCGGGCGAGGCTGTCGAGAACTTGGTCGGAGTCGGCAACCTCGGCTTCTTCGCCGGTCGGGACCACGTGCATGGCCGCGAACTCTGGCGCAGCGACGGCACGTCGAAGGGCACCTGGCTGATCGCGGATCTCCGGCCGGGGCCATCGGACTCCGACCCAAGCCGAATGTTCGAGGTCGGCACGCGTGCCTTCTTCACCGCCGACGACGGTGTGCATGGTCGCGAACTCTGGCGCAGCGACGGCACCCGTCAGGGAACCCGGATGGTGAAGGATCTGCTGCCCGGTGCAGGCCCCGGCCTCGGTAAGCTGTTCGACGGCGACGTCCTGGTCGTCGGGGAGAAAATTTATTTCGCCGCCGACGAAAATGAATATGGCAGTGGAATCGGACAAGGCCGCGAGCTCTGGCGCAGCGACGGCACCGCAGCGGGGACGCAGCCGGTCGCCGATATCAATCCGGGACCGGCCAGTTCCTACCCCAGGCTCTTCGGGACGCTCGGCACCAGCGTGCTCTTCGAGGCCACTCACCCCGAATCGGGGAGCGAGCTGTGGATCACCGATGGCAGCGCAGAAGGCACCCGGCTCCTCCTCGACCTCACTCCTGGCAGAACCAGTTCGTCATGGTCCCCCCTTGGCGCGATTGGCCATCGATTCCTGCTGGCAACCTCAGAGAGAATCAATGGCCTGAAGATATGGACCACCGACGGCACCGCGGCAGGCACAAAAACCCTTCGCCTGTCGGCAAATCGCGGGTTTTCAAGGATCGGCATCTGGCACGACTCTCTCTGGTTCACCGCCACCGACAATAACTTTAATTCCTGGCTCTATCGCACCGATGGGACCGACGAGGGAACGACGAAGGTCGCGCCCCGGGTTGGGTTGGCGCAGTTCGGCATCGCGACGATCGACGACGCGTTTTTCTTCGTGGCAAATGCATTGCCCGATCATCGCCAGTTGGGGGCGCAGCTCTGGCGCAGCGACGGCACGGCCGCCGGCACCGTGGCGATTCGTGATCCGATCCCCACCGGCTGCAGCGGCGAGTTCGGCACCCTGCTTCAACTCGGCGAACGCTTCGTCTTCGCGGCGCGAGAGTTGGGGCATGGCTGGGATATGTGGGCAAGCGATGGAACTTCGGCGGGCACGATTCGCCTGCACGAATTTGCCCCGCGCAACGCGCGCCTCTCGCGGCCGAACCGGGTGGCCGTCGATGGCAATATTATCTTTACAGCCGACGATGGCCGCCACGGCGGCGAGTTATGGCGGACCGACGGCACCGCACGTGGGACGGTGCTGATCGAGGATATCCTGCACGTCACTGCAAACGCCCTCGATAGCTCCAACGGCATAGGTGCCCTGCCCAACGCGGACGGCCAGATCTATTTCGGGGACCGTCAAGGCGTGCTCTGGCGGAGCAACGGCTGGGCGTCCGGCACCCGCCCTCTGCCCCGCCCCGGACCTGCTCCCCGGCCCGCGCCTGCGGGGCGATTTGATCCCGCCTCTCGTTTCGCCCGACCGCTGGCCGTGCGGGCAGACGGCACGGTCTTCTACTGGTTTGGTGGCGCTTCAGGCACAGAACTCTGGCGCAGCGGAGGGCTCGCGCCCTTGGCCACGTTCTCGGATTACTGGCCCTCGATGGAGGCTACCTTCGTCGGCGATCTGCTTGTCTTCGTCGGGGCCAACGAGCCGTGGCGCAGCGACGGCACCACCGCCGGAACGCGTCAAATCACCGCGCTCCATCCCGAAAGGGGCGGCTCGGCTCCCTCATCCCTGATCACGGTTGGTGACCACGCGCTTTTTACGACCACCGACGCCGCCAACGGACAGGAACTCTGGGCCACCGATGGCACTGCCGCCGGAACTATACGCTTGAGCGCGATCGGCGGAGCGGGCTCTTCGATTGAGCTCTTGCAGGCGGGCGATATCGCCTTCGCAATACTCGGCAACCTGACCTCGAGTCGAGTGCTTCTGGTGACCGATGGCACTGTAGCAAGCACAAGGCTGCTCAAGGTATTTGCTCCCGGGCCCCTGCACGATTCCTATGACTTCGCCGTGCTCGCCGCCTCCTCGCCGGGCGAACTCCTGGTGCTGGTCGGCGAGGCGCAGGGCGGGCTCCAACTCTGGCGCAGCGATGGCACGGCCGCTGGAACCGCGGCGTTGGCAATCGTGCAAGCGCCCGGCGCACCGGCCGAGGAGGCCCGAGGCAGCCTGATCGGCCGGCTCGGAACGGGCGTTCTCTTCAACGGCTTCAGCCCCGAGCACGGCCTGAGCCTGATGCGCTTCGATCTCACCACAAGCACGCTCGACTGGCTGGCAGATGCCAAAACGGATTCCGGGCAACGGGCGAAGGCGGTCGAGTGGCAGGAGCGTCTCTACTTCGTCGCCGACGACGCCGTGCATGGACCCGAACTCTGGCAGAGCGATGGCACGGCCGTCGGCACTGCGTTGGTCGCGGACATCTTCCCCGGTGCACGCGGCAGCGAACTGCGGAACCTGACGGTTGCAGACGACAAGCTCTTCTTTTTCGCCGCCGATGGCCGCAGCGGCCTCGAACCCTGGGTGATCGATCCCGCTGGCAGCAGTCTGGAAATTCAACGGGTGACGATACAGCAACCGGCACGACCCGGCGGCGATTGTGCGCTGATCGAGGTCGCCGGTCGGGTGTCGGGGGCGCCGAGTGAAACCCTCGACTCGACGATCTGGATCCGCGATGGCAACGGCCTGGCCGCAACAGCGCAATGGGCGAGCACCGGTTGCGCGGGTGGCACTCGCAGCGCGCTGCGCTGCACGAGCGCCGACGGCAGCGATGTCCTGCGGCTGAGTCGGGGCCGGACCAACCGCATCGGCGAGACCGGCTTCGTGGCGACTCTCGGCGGCTCAACCCTGGCGTGCACGCTCCGGCCACCTGTCAAGGTCTCGCTCGCAATTGGCACCTTCCGCGGCACGTCGAAATGAAGCTAGGGCCCCGGGCCTTCCTCTGACGGTCCGAAGTCCGTCCTCCCGGCCCAAGCCCCTTCGGCAAGACGGAGCGCTGCTGCGGCACGCTGAGCCATGCGGAGCAGGTGCTCGTGCTCCTGCTGACCGCTGCTGGATTCGCTCGCCGCTGCTGCGACTGGCATCAAGGCCAAACTCCCTGCGGGAAGCTTCAGGCCCAGCAGACAACGATCCGGCGCGGTCCTTCATAGGGCATCCGGCCATGTGAGACCGCGAAATTATCAATCGCCAGGACATCGCCTTCAAGCCAAGGTTCGATCACGGTATTCTGCCAGATCACATCGCGGACCGCCTCGAGTTCCTCGCGGCTGATTTCGCTGCCATCAACCCAGGTGGTGTGCATCGAGCGTTCGTCCGGCGGTTTGGCAAGGATCTGCTCTTCGAGGGTCCGTGCCATGTCCAGCACGCTGCGGTGGCGATCGGTGGGGCGCAGTTTCACGATCTGTTCGTACTCACCGACTGCACTTGTAGTATGAAATGTCGTAGCATGATTATGCCACGCCGCCTCGCCGGTCAAAGGATGAGTGCGGAAGACAGGCTGCGTGCTGATCAAACGCAGGCCGTCGCCCTCGAGCCAGACCGGTTCAAAGCCCTCGTTACGGCATTTTTGTTCGACAATGCTATGGTCTTGGCTCTGGAACATTTCGTCCCAGGATTTGAGCTGCACCGCATCGCCGCGCTTGCCGGGCGCGGCATAGTTGCGCACATGGCGGATGCCGCCGGCCAGAAACCGCTCGCGGAGGCCCTCGGGCAGATCACGCCAGACCTTGCGGAAATCGCAGATCGGGGTCTCGCCACTTCCCGTCGCCGGTGCCACCAGCGCACAAAAAAAGAGGTGACTGGGCGGCTGGGCGCAGAAGCTCATTTCGCAATGCTGGGCGATCGGGAAAAAATCCGGCAGCTCGCTCGCGTTGAAGACGTATTCGGTGACGGCATCGCGGGGCGAGGTGCCGAGGTAATCCTTGCCGAGCGCGGGATTCACGCAGCGCGCGATGCGCTCGAAATCGTCCGGAGCACGCACATCGAAACCCCGAAAACGGATCGCTCCGTGTTGCAGTAATGATTGACGCAGCCAGTCCGCGTTTTCCCGAAGGCCCTCGCAAAGCGCCCCGACGCTCGAATCCGCATCGGGTTCGAGATGCAGCGGAAGTTCGCCGGAAAGACGCCAGGGGACGGAGCTGGGATTCGCCATGCCGCAGCGTCGCCAATCACTCGGGTCTTCGCCAGCGCAAGCCCGCTCGACTCCGAGCCTCTGCGCCAAGGGAATCCGGGACAATCCCACGCCGGCTTTCCTCCAGCGCAAGCCCGCGCGGCAACCAGCCTCCGCGCCGGGCGCCCGCCCGGCGGACCCCGGGATCTGAGCTTCAATCAGCGGTGTCTGCGCCGCCCGACCTCTTCGCCAGGATCTGCTCGGCCAGGCCCGACGGACGCGGCAGGCGGCGGCGGACCGCCTCGGCCATGCGCTCGCGCGTCCCAAAAACCACGAGGCGGCGGCGCGCCCGGGTCACGGCGGTGTAGACGAGTTCACGCACCAGAAGTCGCGAACTCTCCATTGGCAGGACGAGGGCGACCGTCTCGAACTCCGAGCCCTGACTTTTGTGCACGGTCATCGCCCAGCAGGTCTCGACCTGGCCCAGCCGTCCGGGCTCGAAATCGCGACCGGTCGCGGCAGCCGGATCGTCGGCTGCCGCAAGACCTCCCGCAGCACCACCCGGTCGTGAGCCGCCCTCGAAATGCACCCGCAGCGGACGCTCGCCGGCTGCCGCAACGACCACTCCGGTATCCCCGTTGAAGAGTTGCATCGCGTAATCGTTACGCGTGACCAGCACCGGCCGGCCGGGGAACCAGCGCCGACCCGCAGGAACATGGCGCGAGCGACGCAGGGCCTCCTCTATTTTCTCATTGAGGCCACTCACACCTCGCCTGCCTTCCCGTCGCAGGCAGAGAACCCGATAGCGCGCCAATGCCCCCAAAACATCATTGATACGAGTGCCGTCCCGACTCTGTTCGACCAGGTCCTGGTACGGCGCGGCTAGCAGGCTGGCGTCCTCGCCATTTTCGAGATCGAGGTCTTCGTGCCACTCGATGTCGCCGAATTCCTCGAAGGGAAAAGCGGCGACCGCATCCGCATCTCCCCCACGAATCAACCCCGCCAGCTTGGCGATCCCGGAGTCTTCCGCAAAACGCATCGAGCGCGCCAGCCGGATCACTGCGTCCGGCATGGGCGACGGCGCACCTTCCCGCCAACTCGCAGCGGCACCCTCGCCCGGAATTTCTGCTGGCTTGCCTGGCGCAGGCTTGGCTCGGGTGCCCGAGCCGGCAACCTCATCCCCACAAAGATCACGGAACACGTTGCCGACCTCGACCGGCGGCAACTGTTCGTCATCGCCCAGCAGGACCAGCCTGGCACCGGGCTTCAGGGCGTCGACGACACGGGTCATCAGCGAGAGGTCGACCATCGACGATTCGTCAATGATCAGAACGTCCGCAGGCAACGGATTACCGGCGTGGTGTCGGAAGCGCGCGCTGTCCGGTCGCCCCCCGAGCAGCCGGTAAAGCGTCGAAGGCCCCTCCCCACCGAGAAGCGCCTTGACGCGGCCATCCTGATCGAGCACGCCAAGCCAGCGGTCAATCTGTTCCTTGAGGCGATTTGCGGCCTTGCCCGTGGGTGCCGCGAGGCGAACCGCCGGCGTGCTCCCTCCTGACAATTCGGCGAGAAGCGCGAGCAGACTTGCCACAATCGTCGTCTTGCCCGTCCCGGCACCGCCGACGATGAGCGTCAGTCCGCGGGTCGCGGCAGTGCGAACCGCCTGCTCTTGTTCAAAATTCAATTTGAAGGCCGAACCGAGGCCAAGGAGAGAGGCGGCCTCTGTCAGCCGACGCGTGAGAGCGACAAGGGCTTTTTCAGGATCGCCGGTCGAAGAGACACCCCCAAGGCCTGCCAGAGCCGTCAGACCTTCCGCCAGCCGACTCTCCTGCGCCCATTGCCGGTGCAGGTAGAGTATCTGTCGACCGACCAGCACCAGAGGCCGGAAGCCACCTTCCAATGCTACCACTGAACTTTGTGTCAGACCCGCCAGCCAGGGTTCGAGATCGGGAGCCGCCAAACTGCCCCCGATCGGCTCCGCAGCCGACCCGCGCGCGGCTTTGAGTTCGTCCGACGAGCCCGCCGCCGGGTCGGCCAGTGCATCAGCCGACCCGCGCGCGGCTTCGAGGGTCTCGGTCAGTGGCCGTCCAGCGATCTCGTCGAGGCGAAGGCAGCCCCGCCCCGTCGCCGCACCCCGACTCGCAAGGGCTACCGCCAACCAAATTTCCGGTGATGGCACCTCGTCAAACGACGCAATCCTATCCGCCAGGTGGAGGTCCAGGGCATCGAAGAAGCCGGTCGGCAGATCGGCCGGCCGGGCCGATCCCAGGGCACGCGGCAGGCCTGTAGGCGAAAGCGTCATCCCTCCACCCCCTCAAGAAGACGATCAAGCGCCTGCACCAGGGCTGGATCGGGTCGATCGAAATGAACACCTGTCGCGGCACCCCTATCCGGGTGCATGCCGCGCAGGAAGAGATAAAACACGCCGCCGAAGTCGCGCTCGTAGTCGTAGTTGTGAATCCGCTGACCCAGCAGCCGATGCACCGCCAGGGTATAGGTGAGATACTGCAGCGTGTACTGCTCGCGCTGTACCGCCAGCTTCAGCTCCGCTGGCCCATAGAACCCGGGAGAATCGCCGAGCTTATTCGATTTGTAATCAACAACAAAGTGCTTGCCGTCGGCCTCGAAGACCAAATCGATGAAGCCCTTGATCCAGCCCTCGGCCAGCAGGGCCTCGAACGACTCGCCGCTGTTCTCGACCAGCTCGGGGTAACCGTACTTCGCCAAAATCCGATTCAAGCGATCGAGCCGCACATCCCGGGCCGACATATGGAACTCGAGTTCGTTGATGCGACGGTCCATCGCAATGTTCGCGAGTCTGAGCGGCGCACCGCCCGTCAAAAGATGAATCGGTGTCTCGAGCGTGCGGCCGATCCAGGCCACCACTTCGTCGGCCCAGGGCCGCTTGTCTGGGCCGTAGAGAAGCTGCTCGCGTGCGAGTTCGCGCTCGACGATCTCGATCTGACCACCGACCGGCTGAGTGAAATCGATGTGTTCAAAGATGCCGTGCAACGCCTTTCCGGTGCGGGCACCGGCGGGAAAGGCGAACTCGAAACCGCCCTGCTGCGCGGCCGAAGAGAGGGCGACAAGCCGGGCACGCGCATCGTGATCGGGCAGATCGGCCACCCGGCCTCGGCTCAGGGCGGTGAAACTGGTGACGCTGCGCTGCTGTTTGAGTCGGGCAGGGTCGATTGTCGGACAGGTCTCGAGCAGCGGCGCAAGCCGCGGCGGAGGCAAGGACACGGCCGCCATCCCCGAGACCTCCGACTCAAGCACATTTCGGATCTTGATCGGAGGGCGGTCGCCGCCAACCTTTGCGGCCAGACTCTCGACCAACGCCGTCAGCGAGGCATAGCGGACGACGCCAGCCGCCGGGGGTCGTTTGCTGCCGTCGCCCTTTCCGTGTTGCCAAGCGATCTCCTTCCAGCGCTCAGGGAAATTAATTTTGACGGCACTCGTGTCGTCGGCCCGCGCGTAAAGCAACCACGCCAGCCCGGAGAGGCCGGTATCGGAGGCCGCGCCACAGACCAGCACGCAGCGATGTTGCGCGCGGGTCAGAGCGACGTAGAGCAGACGCAAATCTTCGGCGATCTTCTCATGCAGCACGCCAAGACGTGCCCGCTCCACGAGCGCCTTGAACCCCGCCTCAAGGCCCTCGTCGGCTGGCTCGCCGCCGCTGTTCCCTGGCAGCGCAGCGCCATCGGCCGACGCCTCCGGTTCGTCGTCCTGCTTGTCCTGCTTGAGCTTCGGCCTTCCCAGGATGGCCCTCGGGGCAAACTTGAGGGTGGGATCGTGAAAGATCTGCACCATATCGTCGTCGGAAAGCCGGCCATGTCCGACAAAAAAGAACGGACAGTAGACGATCCCGTATTGGAGCCCCTTGCAGGCATGACTGGTCACAATGCGGACAAGGTTGTCCTCACTCTCCAGTCGCAACAGGGCCTGATCGGAAAGACCGCCCGGATGGCGGCGGCTGTTGGCAAGCCACGCCAGCAATTCATCGACCCCGGGGCGGCGCTGGTTCTGCTCTTCGAGCAGTTCGATCAGATGGTTGAAATTTGCCAGGGCTCGCTCGCCGTCCCGATCGGCAAGCAGGCGTGCGAAGCTCTCGACATCGATCGCAAGTTCGGTTGTCCGCAAGAACATCCACAAGGCAGGGCCGATGCCGAGCCTCACCCAGACCTCGCGCAGGCGATCGAGCTTGTCGATCAGACCCGCCCAGGCACGGTCGTCTGAAGAAGCCCTCTCGATCTGCTCGACGTCCCAGCCCACGAGAGGCGTCGCCAGGGCAGCGCGAACCCGCCGTTCGTTGGTCGGTTCGGCGATCGCGCGCAGCAGGCGCTCAAGTTGCTCGGCCTGCGGACTGGCAAAGACAGAATCCCTGGAAATCCGCACACTTCCGACCCCAACCCGCGCCAATTCACGCCGCATCGTCTCGCCCTGGGCATGGGTCCGAACCAGCACCGCGATATCCCGACCCGACACCCCTCGACCTTCGATGGTCGCCGCGTTGACGGCGCCGCGGGCGAGCAGATTGACGATCTCGACGGCGACGGCCCGGGCGGCGGCAACGACGGCCTTCGCTTTGTCGGTGAAATTGGCAATCGTCGATGGAGTTGCGTCCGCCGATAGGCTCCATAGCTCGAGCGGTGCCATTTCCGGATCGCCCCATTCGATGTCTGGATGCGTTCTCGGCGCGGGATCGACCGGTTCGAAATCGATCCGCTCGTTGAGGAAGGGATCGACCGTATTGAACATAGCATTGACAGCCGTAATCAGATCGGGTCCACTACGCCAGTTCTCGCGCAGCGTCCAGCGGGTAGCCGCCCGGCCACGCGCTTCGAGGTAGGCGAACACATCGGCGCCCCGAAATGCGTAAATCGCCTGCTTGGGATCGCCGACCATCAGCACCGGTGTCTGCGCATCTTCCCGATCAAACGCCGCCGTCAAGATCTTAAGCTGCCGTTGGTCGGTGTCCTGGAATTCATCGATCAAAGCGATCTTGTATTCCTCACGGATGAACCGCCCGAGTGATCCGCCCTCGGTAGCCGCCAGGGCCCGGCGGACCTCCTCGAGAAGATCATCATAGCCGCGCACGCCAAGTTCGCGCTTGCGGCGCGGCAGACGCTCGCGCATCCAGGCAACGAAGCGTTCGCGCAGCGCCAGGTTTTGACGGTCGAGAGAGCCGCGCTGCGCCTCGGCACACTCGAGCAAGGGGTCGAGCGACACGAGGAAATTGCTGCTGGGCGGCAGTTTACCCTTCTTCATCAGCCCGGGCAGAGCGCTCGCGGTGATTTTTCCCAAATCAGCAGGCTTCGCCGGCAGGCGCGGCTGGTCGCCAGCCAACATCTCCTCGACCATCTCAAGCCAGCCCTCGATTCTGGGAAGCCTCAACCTGCCGCGATTGATGCCTGAATCCTCGCGCAGCAGCTCTGCAAGACTGTCCTTCTCCTTCACCCAGAGATCCTGGCCGGCGCGCCAGGCTTCCGCGTAGGCCTGTTCGAGCCGGTCTCTCTCAGCGTCGGGCAGCACGGGCGGCACCCGAAGCTCGAGCTCTGGTCGGCCAAGCACCGCCTTCATTTCCTCGAGCAACCGGCTCGGCGTGAGTCGCGTCTTCAGCCCCTGCAGGGCCAGATGCGCGGCATAGGCTTCGGAGAACTGGGCGCTCTCGGCACGCCAGAAGTCTTCCGCGACTTCCCGCTGCAGATCGCCCTCGCTCGGCAGGATCTCGACCTCGCCGGTCCAGCCGACATCAATCCCGGCCCGCGTCAGCACACGCTGGCAGAAGCCATGGATGGTATGAATCGGAAACTCGTCGAAGAGCTGAAGCGCGTTCACCAGCCGCCGTTCGGCGGTCTCGGCGGTTCCGGCGTCATAGGCCCGCTGGACGAGAGACCACAGAAAGGAGCCGGGTTCGGCGGCCGACTGCGCGCCTGAGAGCTGCTTTGCCTCGGCGTCGGGCAGCGAGCGACGAGCAGCAAAGGCCTCGCGTGCCTCGACCAGGCGGTCCCGGATGCGCCGCCGCAGTTCTGCCGTGGCATCACGCGTGAACGTCATTACCAGAATTTTTTCGGGCGGCAGATCCTGCTCAACGACGCAGCGGGTGAAGAGGTTCGTGATGGCCGTGGTCTTGCCCGTCCCGGCACTGGCCTCGACCACCTGCCAGCCCCTGAATTCGATCTCGAAGGCATCAAAGCGC
>VFKT01000254.1 GCA_009885395.1 Deltaproteobacteria bacterium
CGCGACCCGCTCGACATTGCGCACCGGATGGTTCACCCGCGGGCTCAAGTTGAAGATGCCCGAAGCCAGATGGATGCGTTGCGTCGCGTGGGCGAGGTAGCCCATGTAAACGTCGCTGGCCGAGATATGGCTGTATTCGGTGAGCGCGTGGTGCTCGGTCACCCAGACGTATTTCCAGTTGTTGCGATCGGCAGCGACCGCGTACTCGACCTCGTTCAGGATCGCGGCGTGCTCGCTGGCCGGATCGTGGGCCGAGGCGCCGGGAACAAAGCCCTGGATGAAGATTCCGAATTCCATGCGCCATCCTCCGAAGTGAGATTCAATTCTCCGAACGGCAGTTCTACTAGCCCGAACCGACGCCCGGGGCAAACTTTAAAAGGGGCGCGGGCACTCGGGCAGCAAGGTCTGGTAGGGACCTGCCTCATGGCGCTCGATCTGCTCGTGCCCGCCTGGCCCGATGCGGCGAATCGGCATGGCTTCCGGGCGCCCACCCGACAGCCCGAGCCGGGCGGATCCTCGCACCCGCTGCTCGCCCGGCAAGTACACGGCACGGCCCTGATCGATGTGCGCCCGGACGATTCGAGCCCGGTCGGCGAGGCGGACGGCCTGATTTCAGCGATCCCCGGCCTCGCCATCGCGGTCGCGACGGCAGATTGCGCGCCGATTCTGCTCGATTCCCCCTCGGATGGCGTCGCCGCAGCCCTCCACGCCGGCTGGCGCGGTACGCTGGCCGGGATCGTCACCGACGGCATCCGCCATCTAAAGGAAAGGCATGGCATCGAGCCAAAAAGCCTCCGCGCCGCCCTCGGGCCCTCCATCGACGGCTGCTGTTTCGAAATCGAACGCGAGATTGCCGAGGGTTTTGCCAATCGCTTTGGCAGCCGGATCTGGGCCCTTTGGCAAGAACGGCCCGCCGGAAAAGGCACGCTTGACTTGCGCGGCGTGAATACCCTGGCGCTTCTCGACGCCGGCCTCGCTGCCACGGCAATTGAGCGGGTCGGCCCCTGTACTTTCTGCGGCGGCGACCCCTGGGCCTCCTACCGCCGACTCGGTCCCTCCTGCGGAAGGCAGCTCAATTGGATCGCACCAGCGGCAAAAGGTTGAGACCGCAACCGCGACGCAGCCGGGCCAAGGCGGCGCCGCGGTCTCGTCCAAGCCCCCGCCGGGCTGCGACCGGCCTCGAGCAGACCAATGCCGGCGCGGCTGCGGCTGTGGCTGCGGCTGCGGCTGTGGCGAGCCGGCCTGCCCTGAACCTGCCCCAACTCCAGCGCAACCTCCTCGCCTGGTACGACGTCGAACAGCGCCCGCTGCCCTGGCGAGCCAATCGGGATCCCTACCGGGTGTGGATCTCTGAAGTGATGTGCCAGCAGACTCGCGCCGAGGTCGCCGCGCCTGCGTTCGAGCGCTTCGTCGCCGCTTTTCCCGATGTCACCGCCCTGGCTGCGGCAGAAGAAGACGCGGTCCTCTCGCTCTGGTCCGGCCTCGGCTACTATTCCCGGGCCCGCGCGCTGCGGCGAGCGGCCCAACAACTCCGGGACGCGGGTTATAGGACGCTTCCGGACGATCCCTCGATCGTCAGTGCTTTGCCCGGGATCGGGCCCTATTCGCTCGCCGCGATTCTCTCCATCGCACACGGTCAAGCGCTCGCGGCCGTCGATGGCAACGTGGTTCGGGTGCTTTCCCGTTTGCGCCGACTGGGCCGGCCCGATGCGCGCGGCAGACCACATCGGGAGCTGGCCATGCAGCTGCTTGACCGAGACCGTCCCGGCGATTGGAATCAGGCCTTGATGGAATTGGGGGCGCGCCTCTGTACCCCCCGGGCGCCGCGCTGCGTCGCGTGTCCGATCTCGCCTGGCTGCGACGCGCACGCCGCACGGGACGAGCTCTCCTTCCCGCCGCCGAAGCCGCGACGACAGAAGGAGACGCTCGGCGTCGAACTCGAAATCGTCCGCGATCAGACGGGCCGGATCCTGCTCGAGCGTGGTGGCTTTGCCCTGCTCAGCCACCTTTGGCTTCCGCCGGCGCGTCTGCTCGACACCCCGCCCGAAGACTTCGATCTGAAGCATCAGATCCTGCATCGCGAGCTGCGAGTGGTCGTGAAAACGCGCCTGCTCTCTGAGCGCGACCTCTTGCGTCAACTGGAGTCAGCTGCTCCTTATGTCGAGCGCCAGATCTTCAAGGAGGAAGAGCTTGCGACGATCGGCCGCTCGTCGCTTCTCACCAAGGCCCTGCAGCAAAGCCGCGACTGAAGGCGATGAGAGCCTGCGTGTATTCTCGGACGCGAGAAGCGCCTTTACCCGCCAGCCCGAGCCCGGTAGGCTCAGCGCCGACTCCGAAAATCAGAACACAAACGGATTTCGATGAACGACGAACCCTCGAGCGCCTCTCCAAATTTCCCCAACTTTTCGGAACCTCATCCGATTTCAAAAGCGCATATCGATGAGTTCAGGGAGAAGGGACACACGCTGGTGCGCGGCCTGCTGCGGCCGGACGAAGTGGAGGCGATTCGCCCGGCCATCGTCGAAACCGGCCCCAAAGGGCGATACGACCATCGACCGCTCGAGGAACGCGATACCTATGGGAAGGCCTTCGTCCAGATGTTCAACCTCTGGACGCACGACCGCCGCGTACAAGCCTTCGTGTTCGCACGACGCTTTGCCCGCGTTGCAGGCGAATTGATGGGCGTGCCGGCGGTGCGGCTCTACCACGATCAAGCGCTCTTCAAAGAGCCCGGCGGTGGCTTCACGCCCTGGCACCAGGATCAGTTCTACTGGCCGCTCGACACGCCGCATACGATCACGATGTGGATGCCATTGGTCGACGTCAGTTCAGAAATGGGGCCGATGCGTTTTGCTTCGGGATCACACCGTCTCGGCAGCGTCTGCGATTTACCAATCGGGGAAGAGTCGGAGCAGGCGATCGAGAAGATCCTCGAAGAGCGCGGCCTCGAACACCGGACTGTCGGTCCCCTCGCCGCCGGCGATGCCACCTTTCATGGCGGCTGGACTCTGCACGGCGCTCCCCCAAATACTTCGACGCAGAGCCGCGAGGTGATGACCGTGATTTATTATGCTGACGGCACGCGGATCGGCGCGCTTGACCACCCGTCGCGACAACTCGATTGCACGATCTGGCTCGGCGGCGGCAGCCAGGGTGACCCGGCGGCAGGCCCGCAGAATCCGGTCCTCTACGCGCGCGACTGAGGGCACCAAAGAGCAGCGACGCCGTGTTCGGCGCGTCTGTAGCCGACCCGGTACGCTACTCGCGCGACGCGCCTTCTCACGCAGCGTCCGGATGGACACGCAAATCTGGGCCAATGATCGGCCCTCTGAATTTCCGCCCGCAGGGGTCGGATCAGGAAGCAACCCGGCACGTCAGGGAAGCCGGTGGCTCCCGGGGGAGACGGCGCCCCGGATCCCCTGGGAGAAAAAAGGGGCTTACCCCGACTCGAATAAGTAAATACCCCGAGAAAATGCCCTGATTTCCGAAGCAAAATCGCTCGAGAGCAACAAAATGACGCGACCGTCCCACCAGAATGGGAAACGGGCTAATCACCCGGCGGCGTCCGTCCGAAGGATTTCATCGTGGGCTCATCTGCATCCAGCGTCAACTCATTCGCTATGCGCCAGCCGCTGGCACTGGGCCGACCGCACTCCTCGGCCGCGCTTTTACCGCTCCTGGTCGTGATCGTGCTGCCGTTGCTCATGCAGATCGTCGGCAGCGTCTTCAATATTTGGTACAACAGTTTTCACGTCCTGCCGCTGCTTGATGCGGTTCAACGTGAGACCTTCGGCTGGGCCATCCTGGTCTATAATTGCACGGCGTACCCGCTCTTTGTCGTCGTATGGATCTATGCCGTCCTCCGTCTGAAGAGCTCCATCCAGACGCGGATTTCTGGTCAAACCCTATCTCCACAGGATACGACCTGGGCGCGACGCAGGGCGGTCCACCTGCCCTGGTGGATACTTGGCGTGACAGCTGGCGGCTGGCTGCTCAGTATTCCAGCCCTGCTGATTCCCCTCGCCACGGGACCGGGAGAAATTGACCCGAGTGTCTTCATCCATCTGCCGATCTCAATCTTGATTGCAGGCTTGATGTCGGTCTCGCAAGGCGTGTTCATCACCGAACTCACAGCCGAGCGCCGTCTGTTCCCCCTGCTTTTCGATCGCAATTCGCCGCTGGAAGTCGAGGGCGCCCATCCGCTGTCACTGCGCGGGCGCGGCATGCTCTGGCTCTTCAGTGTCGCCGTCTGCCCCGTGCTGTCGCTGCTGCTTTTGCTTGTCGGCTCGGATATGGGCGAGGGGGATCGCTGGTTCGCGGCCGCCGTGAGCGGCGTCGGTATCCTGTTTGCCTTCGGCAGCGCGCTCCTGATGGCGCGGCTTCTGGTCGAGCCGGTCGATCAGCTCCGCAACGCCGCGCGCAACGTCGCCGCAGGCCGGCTCGATACCCATATTGATCTGCTGCGGGCCGACGAATTCGGCCCGCTCATCCACGAATTCAACTCGATGATCGCCGAGCTGCGCCAGCAGCAGCGGCTGAAGAACCAGCTTTCCGACCGCACCACGGCTCTGGAGCGGACCACCGTCGAGTTGGAGCACGTCGCGCGTCAGCGCCAGGAAGCGACCGATCACCTGCGCAGCGCACTGCGCTCGGCCGAGCAGGCCAGCCACGCCAAATCCGAATTTTTGGCCAATATGAGCCACGAACTGCGAACACCTCTAGCCGCCATTCTCGGCTTTGCCGAGATTCTCGAAGACGACGACCTGCCCTCGAAGACGCGCCGCGAATTTACCGGCTCGATCGAGCGCAGCGGCCGCCATTTACTCGCGATCATCAACGACGTCCTTGATTTGAGCGCCATCCAATCGGGCAGGCTGCCGGTGCAACGCGTGCTGACCGCCCTGCCGCGGGTGCTGGACGACGTCCTCGGTCTGGTGCGCGGCGAGGCCGAACGGCGTGGCCTCACGCTGGTGGTCGCGATCGACGACGATGTGCCCCGTCAGGTGGAGACCGATCCTTTGCGCCTCAAGCAGACGCTGCTCAACCTGCTCGGCAACGCTGTCAAATTCACCGAAGCGGGACGGGTCGCCCTGCACGTGGCGCTGAGCCGCCGGCCAGCCGGCAGGGCGGGCCTTCTCGAATTCGAAATTGCCGACACCGGACCGGGCATTCCGCCAGAAAAATGTGTCGAAATCTTTGACCCCTTCATCCTCGGCGATATGTCCTCGACCCGATCGCACGAAGGGACGGGACTCGGCCTCTCAATCTCTCGCCACCTCGCGGGGCTGCTCGGCGGCAGCCTCGACGTGGCCTCGGAAGTGGGCGTCGGAAGCCGCTTCACGCTGACGATCGACCCGGGCCCCGGCGAAACCTGAGCCCAACCTCCTCCTGAACACCCAACGACGAGATCTTCGCTTCAGACAACGCCAAGGGGGCTCGGCTGCTCCCCGGCCGGCATGGTGGTAGGAGTCGTCGGCCCATGCCCGCCCCAGCCGACCAACCCTGGTGGAGATCCGCCGTCATCTACCAGATCTACCCGCGCAGCTTCTGCGATGCGAGTGGCGACGGCATCGGGGATCTCGAAGGTATCCGCCGCCACCTCGACCATATCGCTGAACTCGGCGTCGACACGCTCTGGCTCTCGCCCTTTTTCCCTTCGCCGATGAAAGATTTTGGCTACGACGTCGCCGACTACTGCAACGTCGATCCGCTCTTCGGCACGCTCGCCGATTTCGACCGACTGCTTGCCGAAGCCCATGCGCGCGGTCTCCGCGTGCTGATCGATTGGGTGCCGAACCATTCGAGCGACCAGCACCCCTGGTTCCAAGAGGCGCGTCGCTCAAGGAGTTCGCCCAAACGCGATTGGTACGTGTGGCGCGACGGCACGCCTGAGCGACCACCCAACAATTGGCGCGCCGCGTTCATCGACGGCCCGGCCTGGACCTGGGACGAATCCACCGGACAGTGGTACCTCCATCTCTTCCTTTCCGAGCAGCCGGATCTCAACTGGAGCAACCCAGAAGTCGAGCAGGCTATGCACGAGACGCTGCGCTTCTGGCTCGACCGCGGCGTGGATGGTTTCCGGATGGACGTCATTCATTGTATTGGTAAGGATCCGGCGCTACCCGACGTGCCCGGCGAACTGGTCGGACTGCCAAGCTCTGCGCTGAACGACGACCCGCGCACCCACACCCTGCTGCGCCGGATCCGCGGCGTATTGGAGGCCTACCCCGGCGAGCGAATGATGCTCGGCGAGGTCTTCCTGCTCGAGACCGGACGGGTGGCCACCTACTACGGCGCTGGCGACGAACTGCATCTCGCCTTCAATTTTCCACCCCTGTTTGCCGGCTGGAATGCCGCCACCTGGCGGGCGCAGATCGAACAAGTCAATACACATATAGAGGCGCGCGGCGCCTGGCCCACCTGGGTTCTCTCGAACCACGACAACAAACGGCACCGGACGCGCTATGGCAGCGACGACCGCGCGCGGGCCGCGGCCGTGCTTCTGCTCGGCTTGCGCGGCACGCCCCACCTCTACGCCGGCGAGGAACTCGGCCTCGAAGACGCCGAAATCCCTGCGTCACGGCGGGTCGACCCGGGTGGACGCGATGGTTGTCGAGCACCCATTCCATGGAGCGGCAACGGCAACCACGGCTGGGCGGGCAGCGCGCCATGGCTGCCCTGGCCGCCCAATCGCGCCAGCCTAAACGTCGAGGCCGAGACGGCCGACCCCGAGAGCATGTTGCATCTTTATCGCCGTCTCCTGCATGCAAGAAGGGACTCGCCCGCGCTGCAGCTCGGTTCACAAAAACTTCTTGATACACCGGACGGCGTGCTCGCTTTCCGCCGCGATCTCGGCGACGAGCACTGGATCGTCGCGATCAATTTCACGGCCGAAGAGCGAACGCTCGCGCTCGAAGGGGCTTGGCGGGTCCACGTCGCAACCGAACGCGGGCTCGAAGACCAGGCCTTCGACAAACAGCTCGGCCCCGATGGCGCCGTGCTTCTGCGACGGGGTCTGTGATCCGGCCCACGATCGGCATCGACCTCGGCGGCACCAAGATCGAAGGCGTGCTGCTTGACCAGACCGGCTCGATCCTCCACCGCGAGCGCATCCCAACCGAACAGCAGGGCGGCTACGAACCTGTCCTCAACCGAATCCTTCAGCTCGTACAGCGTCTGCGCGAGCGGGCAGACGGCGAGGTCGCGCCAACCATCGGCATCGGCACGCCAGGGGCCATCTCGGCTCGTACCGGCCTGCTCAAGAATTCCAATACGATCTGCCTCAACGGACGCCCGCTCCAGGACGATCTCGAACGAGGCCTGCAGGCGCCGGTAAGGATCGAGAACGACGCCAACTGCTTTGCCCTGGCCGAAGCGCTGCACGGTGCCGGTCGTCAAGCTGAAATGGTCTTCGGCGTGATCCTCGGGACCGGCGTCGGCGGCGGCATCGTCTTGCGCGGCCGATTATGGAGCGGGCCGAATCGGATCGCCGGCGAATGGGGCCATCATTCGATCGATCCCAATGGTCCGCGCTGTTATTGCGGGCAGCGCGGTTGCGTCGAGTCGTTGGTTTCGGGACCTGCTCTCGAAGCCGCCTACCGCGAACTGGCGGGACACGCAGCCGGGCCGCCCATCCGCGTGCCAGAGATCGCGCGTCTGGCCGAAGCTGGCGACCCGGCGGCCAGCGCGGTGATAGAAAACTGGCTCGATTGGTTCTCACACGCTCTCGCCAATTTGATCGATATCCTCGACCCCAGCGTCATCGTGCTCGGCGGCGGCCTGTCCAATCTTTCCCTGCTCTACGACCGCGGCATCGCCAAGGTGGCGGCGCGCGTCTTCGATGAGGGCCTTCACACGCCCATCCTCCGACACGCACTCGGCGATTCCGCAGGCGTCATCGGTGCCGCCCTGCTGGCGCGGGAGCAGGAAGACTCCCCCACGCGAACGGCCTCGCGCGATGCTGCGCTTGCCTGAGACGGGGCGGGAATCGTAAGGCAATCCTCCATGAAGCAGGAACTTGAGGAACTCGATGCCACCGCCTGTGCCGAACTGATCCGGCGCGGAGAGGTCTCTCCCCTGGAGATGGTCGATGCCGCGATCGCCCGCATCGAGGAGCGCAACCCCGCTCTCAATGCCGTGGTGACGCCCATGTTCGAGCTCGCTCGCGCGCGGGCCCAGGCACCGCTCCCCGACGGCCCATTCCGCGGCGTGCCCTACCTGCTGAAAGATCTCATGGGCACCTTTGCCGGCGTCCGCGAGACCAGCGGCTCGGCTTTGCTGCGGGATTTCATTCCTCCCTTTGATTCTGAGCTTGTCAGCCGTCTGAAAGCCGCTGGTTTCATCGTGCTGGGCAAAACCAACACGCCCGAGTTCGGCATCTTGCCAACAGCCGAATCTGCCCTGCTGGGACCGGCGCGCAACCCCTGGAATCGTGCCCACAGCACAGGCGGCTCGAGCGGCGGTTCGGCCGCAGCGGTGGCGGCCCGCATGGTGCCGGCAGCCCACGCCAACGACGGCGGCGGCTCGATCCGCATCCCGGCCTCCTGCTGTGGCCTTTTCGGACTGAAGCCGACACGCGGCCGTAACCCGCTGGGACCGGTCTACGGCGACGTCATGAACGGGCTGGTGGTCGAACACGCCGTCACCCGCTCGGTGCGCGATAGTGCCGCCATTCTCGACGCCACCTGCGGCATCGACTTGGGAGCGCCCTATTTCGCACCGCCTCCCGAGCGGCCCTACCTGAAGGAAGTGGGGGCCCGCACAGGACGGCTGCGCATCGGCGTCACGATTGAGTCTCCGCTTGGCGGCGCGACCCATCCCGATTGTGCAAAGGCGGTCAACGATACCGCCCGCCTGCTGGAAGAACTCGGCCATGAAGTCGCCGAAATCCGCGCCGCGCTTGATGTCAATTCACTGGAAGATGCCTTCATCAAAATATACGCTTGCGGGATTGGCCAAAACGTCGCCATGGCAGCCTTCGCCGTGGGCCGGGAACCGCGCGAGGGCGATCTGGAACCGCTGACCGCAACCCTGGTCGAGATGTCGCGCGGCATCACCGGCGCCGATTACCTGATGGCTGTTCTCACGCTTCAGGCCGCCAGCCGCCAGCTGGTCTCTGGCTTTGACGGGTTTGATGCATGGTTGACGCCGACCCTGACCGAACCGCCCTTGCCGCTCGGCACGCTGGACTCGCCGCCTGAGAATCCGCTGCACGGCCTGCTGCGGGCGAGCAGCTACGTCCCCTTCACCGCGCTCTGCAATTTCACCGGCCAGCCCGCGATGTCGATGCCCTTGCATTGGAACGCCGCCGGCCTGCCAATCGGCGTGCAATTCATCGCCCGCCAAGGGCAAGAAGGGTTGTTGTTCCGCCTTGCGGCCCAGCTTGAGGCGGCGCGGGGGGCCCTGCGCTCGCCGCTGAAGAGTCCGGGCTGAGCCAAGCCTCGCCCGGGGCTCGTCAACAGGCGCCAACAGGCCGACGCCAAAAGCCTGGTGTGGCCGTTCGCCCGAATGTATGGGAGAGGAGGCCCCAACGTGAGAACGGCCTCCTGGATTGCGGCGAGCCTCTTTTTTTTGGGTGCATTCGTCCAGCTCAACGACCCGGATCCAATCCTCTGGATCGCGCTCTACCTTGGCGCCACGGCATTGGCCGTCGGCGCGGCGCTCGGCCACCTCTGGCTCTGGCCGAGCCTGCTCGCGACCTTGATCTATATCGGGGTGGCCATGCCACTTTTGCCCTCGCTTTTTGCCGCAAAGGCTTCGGCCTTCACCTCGATCGGGATGTCCTCGTTGCGGGATGAGGAAGCCCGCGAAGCCCTGGGGCTTCTGCTCTGCGCGGCCTTCAGCGCCGTGTTGGCGCTCAACGCGCCTCGCGACCAGCGCCGCCGCCGTCGCCGCCGCCACCACCGCAAGAATGGGCTCATCCTGCCCGCTGCGGCGGCGTTCCTGCTCGGCCAACTCGGCGGCTGCGCCTCTCTCCAGACCGTCCAACCGCAAACGACGACAGCCACCGCCGCGCTCCCGATCACGATCCCGCTCGGGCCCGAAATTGATTTGCGACCGCACACGATCGTCGCCTCCGGGCTGGCCAACCCGCGCGGCATGTTGGCGCGCGAGGATGGCAGCCTGCTGGTCGCCCTGGCCGGGACCGGCGACCCGGAAGCTCCGGGTTCAGGTGCGCTGATTGAACTCACGCCACCGCGGGACGGCCGTCGATCCGTGCGACCTCTCCTGACCGGGCAAACCTCGACCAACCTGGTTTCGCTGGTGCGTCGCGACGAGGTCTTCGGTTTGGCCAGCATTGCACGCGGCGGCGGCACCACGCTGGTTGCACTGGCGCTTTTCGGCGGCCCCTCGAAAATACTCGCGGTCGATGGTGACAAGACAAAACCATGGGCCACCGTGCACGGCAATATCAACGATATGAGCTGGGATTCGAAGCGGCGACGCTGGTACGGCGTCTCCGCCTCGCACGACGAAATCCTGGTTCTCGCTGAGCGTGCTCGCTCGCGCCGGCTGACCAAACTGCCGCCTCTTGAGCAGGGACAGGACGCCGTTCCGGGTTATCTCGAATACGATCCCGTCACCGACCGTTTGCTGGTCTCGCTCTTCACCGGCTCCCCGCTCGGCGAGGAAGGCGGTTCCGGCATCGACATGGTCATTGGATCGGGGAAAATCGTCGCCGTCGATCCAGACTCCGGCCGGATTTCCGATGTCGTCACCGGGCTCACTGCGCCAACCGATCTGGCGATCGGCCCAGACGGCCAGCTCTACGTCCTCGAGATCTCGCGCGACTTCGTCGGTCCAGTGGCCTCGCGCAAAGAGTTGCTCAGCCGGGTCACGCACGGCGGCTTCCGCCGTTTCTCGGGCCGCCTGCTTCGTATCGATCGCACACGCGGCAAGGTCACCGTCCTCGCCGACGATCTCGACGCCCCCACCAACCTCGCCTGGGACGGCAAGGGCCTCCTGATCGCCCAAGGCATGGGCACGCCAGAGCGTCGCATCCCCCATCCCGACGGCAGCACCACCCCCCTCGACGGCAGCATCACCCGCCTCGATCCATAGGGGACGTGCGTTTAATATTTTCGCAAAAGTTTAATTCGACGCAGCGCGTCAGGTCGCCGCGCCGTAATCGACGAAGATCGGCGAGGACCAGGCCCGCTCCTCGGTCGGGCCAAGGCAATCGTCTTGGAAGGGTGTCCGGAAATCGCCGAAGCAGGGCTCGACTTTTCGACACTTCCCCTGATCGTCGTAAACGCAACGGAGGTTCTTGGCGTTGATCGCCAAACCAGGCTCCTCAATGGCGCGCGCATAATAAAGCGTATCCCGCGCCAAGCCCGGAAAGTCGTCGTCGGAGAACTCGACCACGCAGCCGGCCGGATCACCGGCGCACTCAAACACCCGCCAAGGATCCTCAATCAGCTTCCCGACGTCCTCGCCCGCCTTCATCTGCGGCTGAATGCGAATCACCTCGATGCGCGAAATCTTGCGGCGAACGTCGGAGGGGTTGTAACACTCCCCCTTACACAGACTCTCGATGCGCTCGGCCGAGAGCGCCGCCGTGGTGTACTCGGGACAGCCCGGCTTCTGCTCGAACGAGCCCGCCGCCCGCACCCGGAAGCGGGGCGCCGCAGCCATCTGGGTCTCGCCACCCATCGGCACGATTTCCGCCTCCCCCGGTGCATTCAAAAGATCGAACCAGAGGAGGATGCGCGGCCCGCTGGTGCCGTAGATCTCGCGCCGCTCAAACGCATTCCAGATCGAGTCGCGATCGCGTCGGCTGGTATGCACGGCGGCAAGGCCACCGGTCAAGAAAAAGGATGCCTGGCGTTCGGCTTCGACCATTTGCAGGGCTTGCGTCGTGGTGGTCACAGGATCGAAGGGAATTGCCTTTGCCGAAGGGTCGACGGCAGGCGGCATCAGGATGGCCCGTTCTTCGGGAGTCCGGGCACCGGAGGCCTCGGTCATTTCGTTGCGGTTCACTTCCTTATAACCCGTACCCGGTCGCGCACTATGCACATCGCTTGAGGCCATGAAGCCGAAGCGGAAACGGCGCGGGTTTGCGGGGTCGTCGAAATTCGAAATCGCCTGGATGTACTGCGCGCTGCTGCCGGGCCGGTAGTTGAAAGCCGGCTGAAAGCAATCTTTACATTGACCAGAATCGAGCCATTCCTCTACCGATACTCCGGGAACCGTCAAATGCCCGGCGATCACGGCATCGACATAAAACTGTCGGGCCTCGACGACCCGGCGCTCGCATTCCTCGGCCGCCAGACCCTCCTTCGCGCAACGCTCGCCGATGATCTCGCCGGCGCGCCAGCACGAGGGCAGGTAATCGGGGCTTGGCTCGGGGCAATGCGCCTTGCCTTGCGCATCGAAGTGGACGGCCTGCCAATCACGGTATTCTTCCGAGTTGCCATGCCCCGAGAACACCTCGATCAGGCGCTGCAGGTCCGGATCGTGCATCGAACCCTTCAGCTGCTTGTCCCAGGTGGAACCCGGCGGCGTGTAGAAGCCCCAGGTGGTGCCGTGCGGGATCACCATGGCCGGCACGTTCCATTGCCGCAACTTCTCGAAAAAAACATCGGGGGTGGCAGCCGATTCCAGACACGTCGCGGGCAATTCGCGCACACCAACACCCTCGGGGCAGGCCTCGATTTTCTGGTAGTCGGCGACGAAGCGTGCGAAATCGTGGTAGCGCTGCTCGCCACCTTGCAAGGCGATCGCGGCCCGGGCCCAGACTCCCGGTCCCCGCAGGGCCCCGGCGCTGACGCCACCCGACGCAATCGGTCGAGTCGGAATCTGATCGTCGTCAAGGCCACGCAGGATCACATTCTTATGACCATAGTGGTTCTCCGGCGTCTGGCCGACCTGGGTCCACTCCCAGCCGAGATACGCGACCATGTCGGGGTCGGCCGGGTCGCCACTTATTTCGTTACATTGGCGGATCGAGTCAACGGTTTGGCTCCAACTGGTCGGCGTGAGCGCTTCGGCATGATCGTTGATCGACCAGAAATCGAGCGTCGAGCAGTAGCGCGCAAAATCACAGGCATCGGCCGGCGGGTGCGTCCCCTCGCCGGAGAGAAGAGGCAGGCTCATCAGGAAAGCGTCAAACGAAAACGTCGTATGTACATGGAGGTCGCCGAAGAGGATCTGTTTGGGCTCCTCGACACCGAGCTGGCGCGAGGCCGCTTCGACGCCCGCGGCGTGGCCGGCAACGACCTTGTCGGGCAGGCGCGCACCGGCGATCTCGCCCGCCAGTTCGGGCTGGCCGAACCAACCCTGGCCCACGATATAGAGCCCGGCCACACCAGAAAGAACGAGAAGGACCGTGCCCAACACAATGCGCTTCAGCATGGACCCACGAATCATGCTTCGGCCGGACTCGCAAGATCAGGCTGCGCTGGTTGAAACTGGTCGTGTGGGGCGACTGCCCGGCTGCTTCCCCGGCCGGACTCGCAAGATCAGGCTGCGCTGGTTGAAACTGGTCGTGTGGGGCGACTGCCC
>VFKT01000035.1 GCA_009885395.1 Deltaproteobacteria bacterium
CACCATGGACGCGATCAGCCCGCCGAAATCGACCGCCCCGGCTTGCTCGAGCAGCAGTTCGTAGCGCTCGGCGGCGCTCGAGATCGCGGCAGCGCGTTCGGGCTCGGCCGTCACCGGGGCGCGGCTCGGGTCACGCAGATCGTTACGCGCCCGGTCGAGGTGCGAGCGCAGCGCTTGCGGTGTCAGCAGATCTTCTTCGATATTGCAGTCGGCGAGCGCGCGCCGACAGACCGAGAGCTGATCGGAATCGTCGTAGATGGCGAAACCCGAGGGCAGACCCAATCGCGGCGCGTAGCGGCGCAGCCAACGCGCGCAAGTGGAATGGAAGGTGCCGGCCGTGAGGGCCTCGTGACCGGCACCGATCTGGGTGGCGAGACGCTCGCGCATTTCGCGTGCCGCCTTGTTGGTGAAGGTAACGGCGAGAATATTCGTGGGATCGACGTCGCGACTCTCGAGCAGGTGCCCGATCCGAAAGGTCAGAACGCGTGTCTTGCCGCTGCCCGCACCGGCCAGCACCAACAAGGGGCCATCGCCGTGCAGAACAGCTTCGCGTTGCGGCGCGTTCAAACTTTCTAGATCGATCACGGCGCCGCGAGCCTATCCGAACACCGCGCAAAAGGAAGGGTCGGATCCGCATCAAATGGGCTGGATTCATGACGCCCGGCAGGCCTCACGGACTCAGTTCGTTCGCTTCTGTTGCCGGTCTGCGCGTGGAACGGGTTGGGGTTCGAGCGCACGCCTGCTCGCGGACTCAGTTCGCTCGCTTCTGTTGCAATGGAAACTCCTCCAGCAGCCGCTCCTCATAGCGGCGCAACGAAAACTCGCGTTCGACCCAGAGACGCCCGGCCGCGCCGAGTTCGGTCCGCAGCGCTCGATCTTCGACCAGGCGGCGCACGGCCACGACCAACTCGGCTCCGTCACGCACTGGAAATCCGCAGTGCCCCTCAAGGCAGATTTCGACCATCGGTTCACACGCGGCATTGACCAGCAGCGGCGTCCGGCAGGCGGCGGCTTCGAGCAGCACGATGCCGAGGCTCTCGAAGTTGGACGGGTGGACGAAAGCCAGAGCTCCTCGCATCAAAGAAATTTTACGCTCGGCGGAAACGTAGCCCACCGCCTCGACGCCCGGCATCTGCGGCAGGTCCATCAACACTTCGCCGGCGAGGATTAGCCGCGGTGCCGACGAGAGATTTTGTCGCAGCAGCGCGTACCATTCGAGCAATTCCTTGATCCCTTTCTGCGGATCGATGCGCCCGGCGAAGAGCAGGTAGGGGGGCTCGAGCGGCCGGGCGTCGGGCCTGTCCTCGGGAAGATCGATGCCATAGCCCAGATGCCGGGCGTCGAAAGTCACGCCCGGATGGAGCCTCTTGAGCAAGGCGATTTCGCTTTGCGTCGAGCAAAGGAGGCGGGCACGGGCGAGGCGCCGCCCGACGATCGGCAGCAGGGCCGGGGGTTCGTCGTGGAAAGTCGGAACGATATACGCCCGCGCCGGGTGGATCGCGGCCAGGGCGTCGTGGGTGGTCGGATAGAGATAGGTGAAGAAGAGGTGGGCGTCGTAGGGTGTGACGCGCAGATGCTCGTAGAGATCAGGGCAATGCGGCCCCTGACCCTGGAGGAAGGCGTTCTGCAAAGCATCCGGCCAGGCCCTGACCCGCTCCTCGAACTTTTTTCTTTCCGGCGGCGAGAGTCGGGCGAAGGCTTCTGCGGACATCCCACCAAGCAAAAGTTCATGCAACAGCGGCCACCACGCCGCGCGGCCACGCACAACCTGGAAGCGTCGGATGCGCACGCCCGCTTCCTCGCCGCATCCCGCCGGGAGGACCGATGACCAGGACCGATAATCCTTTGCCGTGCTGGTCAGGACTTCGACTTGATGGTGTCGACCGAGAAGCTGCGCGACCCGCTCGGCATAGGCCTCGGCTCCGCCAAGGATGTCGCCGCCATAGCGCTGCACCACGATGGCGAGCCTCATCCGCCGGTCTCTCCGGCTTCGGCGAGGGCCTTCAGGATTTCCTCCGCGACCAGCGCGCGAGAGAAGTGTTGGCGGGCGTGCGCCCTCTGCGCGGCAAGCAGCGCGTCGCGCAGGCGCGCGTCGCGAAGCGTGCGGTGCAAGGCCACAGCGATTTCGTCGTCGTCGGCGGTGGCCGGCAGGACAAGTGCGCCCGGGCCCAACGTCGAGCCGATGGCACCGTGGTCGAGCGCGACGGCGGCGAGCCCAAGCGTCGAGGCTTCGATCAGCGGCAGACAAAACCCCTCGTGTTCCGAGCAGCAGAGGAAGAGCCTTGAAGTGAGATAGGCCGCTTTCAACAAAGGCAGATCCACTTCACCCGTGAAATCGACACTGGAATCGAGATCGAGACGCCGACATTCCTGGCGCACCAAGGCTTGCCAGCGATGCAGGCGGGGATCCTGCCGACCGACGATGCGCAGACGCAGGGCCTCACCGAAGAGTTCGCGATGGCGCGCCGCCACCCGCAGCAGGCGGAGGTGGCCTTTGTTGGGGGCGAAGCGGCCGACGAAGAGGGCATCGGCCGGATCTTCTGCCCAAAGGCGGAGCCGACGCGGGTCTGGCGCGGCTGTTTCGAGCTGGTCAAGCGGATGAAGCGGGGCGGCGATCCGCAGTCGCGCCGGATCGGCACCGAGGCTCTGCAACTCGCCGGCCGAGAAAGGCGAACAAGCGATGAAACATCTGACGTGGCAATTGACGGCAAGATGGCGACGATCGGCCTCGCCGGCTTGCGTCGCGGCCAGGAATTCCTCGCTCACACCGAGGAAAAAGCGGGAAGGCGTGATGTTGTGGTCACGCACAATGATCGGAGAGCGGGTGCGCTCGAGCAGGGCCCGCCCAGCCGCCCAGCCCGAAGCCAGATGGTAGACGACCAGTGCCGAGCGGCGCTCGATCCAATCGAGTGCCGCAGCGATCGGATCAGCCGGCAGACCAGCCGCAATCCGACCGGCGAAGATCTGCGTCTCGTGGCCTGCCGCGGCGGTGACTTCTGCCATGCCGAGCGCATCGTTGCCGGTGGCATCGCCCGGGACCAGCGAGGGCAGGACGATCGCGACTGGGCGAGGCTGCGTCAATCCCGTGGTTCCGGACCGTCTGCCGGGCGGGTGCGCTGGTGCGCCAGGCTCTGCTCAAGCACATCGAGTCGACGGCCGAGATCGACCAGCGCGTCGAGGTTGGCGCCGTTGAAACGGGCCTGCTGTTCCAGAAACGGTGAGAGCAGGCGTCGTAAAATGCGCTTGGCGAGCAGGATCGGGCTGGCGAAGACTTTTCGGTGCGAGCCGAGCGCGGTACTTTGGGGGTCCGCGTTGTCGCGCATGCGGGCGATGGCCTGGTCGTGATCGAGGCTGCCGGAGTGCGCCGGCCGGGCCGGGCCTGCGTCGGCCAGCTTGCGCAGAAGCTCGGCCGGATCGAGGTTGCTGCCGACACGGCTCGCGCCCGCGCGTTGGCGCAGAGTTTCGGCCTCGTGCCGGATCTCTTCAAGCAGAGTCTCGATGTCGATCGTGTCGTCCCCCACGCCGGCCCGGTCTAGCACGAGGGGGCGACGGTGGTGCCGCGCGGCGAGCGCCTCCCGCCCCGGCCAAGGGCGGCAGGCACCAGACCAGCGAAGCGTGGGCGCGACGGGGGCACCGCGCCAGAGGCCGCCGCCGCATCCGGCGAGACCGGGCGCTCGCCGCGGCCAGAGAAGCCGCAAATGCCTGCTAGGCTCGGTTCGTGTCGCGTTATGTCCGCAAGGATGCGAACTATCGGCGCGCCAAGGCCGAGGGGTTGCGTTCCCGCGCCGCCTACAAACTCGAGGAACTCGATCGGCGGCTCTCTTTGCTCGCGCGCGGGTTCCGCGTGGTCGACCTGGGCTGCTGGCCGGGTGCCTGGCTCCAGGTCGCCGCGGCACGGGTCGGGCCAAAGGGGCGGGTGGTGGGGCTCGATCTGAAAATCGCCGACCCGCTGCCCGAGCCCAATATCGTGATCCTCGAAGGCGATGTCGGCGATGAGGCGATCGCCAAGCAGGTTGCGCTGGCGCTGGGCGGCCCCGCTGATCTTGTGCTTTCTGATCTCGCGCCAAATCTTTCAGGGGTGCGCGAGGCCGACGCAACTCGCCACGCCAACCTGGTTCGCATTGCGGCTGAACGGGCCCGGCAGTGGCTGCGCCCGAGCGGTATTTTTGTCGCCAAGCTCTTCATGGACGCCGAATACGAAGAAACGGTGCGTTACCTTCGCGCCGGCTTCGGCACCGTGCGGACGCTCAAGCTTGAAGGAACCCGGCCTGGGTCTTCTGAGCTTTACGTTTGTACGCGTAAACCGCGGCCGCTTGGTCGCGACTAGCGCAGTCGAGCGATGGTTGCGCCACTCGAGGGGCGCTCGCCGGCCTCGTCGCCGAACTCTGCGATATGAGGTGACGTCGCAAGGTACTCGCGAATCGCCTTGCGCAGCACGCCGGTGCCGTGCCCATGCACGATCCGGACCCGGCTCAACCCTTCGACAAGCACCGCGTCGAGGAAGCTTTCAAGGCGGGCCAGCGCCGCAGGCACGCGCTCGCCCACCAGGACAATCTCGCGTTCCGGCAGCAGAGACGCCGGCGACTCTGCCGGTGTACCCGGTATCGTACGGTCTCGAATTTTGGCAGTAGACTTTGCGCTACCAAGCCGCCGCAACGCCCCGGTCGGCACGGCAAAACGCATCGAACCCTGGAGCACCCAGGCGCGATCGCCCTCGACCGCGAGCAGCGAACCACGGACGCCGCTATCCTCTGCCTTGACCAGATCACCGATGGCCGGTGGTGGCCCGGTCGGCTGCACCCGCGGCAAGGCCGTGACCCGTTGCAGACGTTCCGAAATGGTGCGGCTCTGGCGCCGCGCCTCCTCGACCAGGGCGTGGCCTTGTTGCGGAGCCTGTTTCGCCTCGTCAATTAAACGTTTTCCTTCGCGCCGCAGCTCTTCGGCGAAGCGTCGGGCGCCGGCCAGTTCTTCGGACCAATGCTTGCGTCGACGCTGATCGAGCTCGGCGGCCAGGCGCTCGAAATCACGTCGTGCGCTTTCCTGTCCGAGCCGTTCCTCTTCGAGAGCTTCGCGCGCCGTTTCATGCGCCCGACGTTCGGTTTCGAGCCGGGCGATGGCGTCGTTCAAATCGCTGGCGACGCCGCGGGACTCCTCGGCCAGCTGCACCAGATCCTCGGGCAGGCCGAAGCGCCGCGCGACATCGAGACCCAGGCTCGGTCCAACGCTGCCGTAGAGCAGCCGGTAGCGCGGTGCGTAGCTCTCGGGATCGAAATCAACGGCCGCGATGCGGGCCGCCGGATGCTGCAGGGCCAGCAGCTTGACGGATTGAAAATGGGTGCTCGCCAGCGTGCGGATGCCGGCATCGGCCAGGCGCAAAAGCAGGCTGGCGGCCAGCGCGGCACCATCCTCGGGCGCCGTGCCGGTGCCCGGTTCGTCGAGCAGGACGAGACTCTGCGGCGTGGCGGTGTCGAGGATTTCGGCCAGATTGCGAACGTGGCCAGAAAAGGTCGAGAGATCACCGGTCACGTTCTGGGGGTCGCCGATATCGGCGAAAACCGCATCGAAAAAGGGCAGCCGTGCGCCTTCCCCGGCAGCCACGGGAATGCCGCTCTGGGCGGCCAACACGGCGAGGCCGAGCGTTTTGAGCGCGACACTTTTCCCCCCGGCATTGGGGCCACTCAAGACCAGCAATCGTTTGGCGGCCCCGAGTTCGATCTCGATCGGCACGGCCTTGCGACCGGTCAATTCCAACAGAACGTGCCGCGCCTTCGGTAGATGGATTTCGTCGCCGCCGATTGCGGGGCAAATGGCATGGTGGCGGCGCGCAAACGCGGCCCGTGCGCCGAGCGTATCGAGGTCGATGAGACTCTCAAGCGCCTTGAGCAGAAGTTCGGCATCGGCGCCGACGAGGGCGGTGAGCGCGGCCAGGATTCGCGTCTCCTCCTCGGCTTCCTCGCGTTGGGCCAGGGTGATCCCATTATTGGCTTCGACGGCGGCCAGGGGCTCGACGAAGAAGGTTTCGCCGGACGAGGACCGGTCCTGGACAATGCCGCCGACGTCGGCCGCGCTGCCGCTGCGTACCGGCACGACGAAACGTCCGTTACGTTGTGTGACGAAGCGATCAGCAAAGACGTGGGCTGCACCATCGCGCACCATGCGCTCGAGGCGCTGCTGCAAGCGGGTGCGCATTTGACGCAGGCCCTGGCGCAGGCTGCGCAGGCGCGGGCTGGCGTCATCCCGCAAACCACCGTCCTCGTCAAGCGCGGCGGCGAGGCTATCGGCCAGTTCGCGACCTCGAGGCAAGGTCGCACACAAGGCTTCCAGTGCCGATTCGGGCGCACTGCGCGGCAGCAGAAAGACGCGCACCGCGTGCACCGAGAGCAGGGTGTCGCGGATTTCGGCGAGGACGTCGATCGAGAGCACCGCGCCGGCGGTGCGGGCGTGGTGCAGGGCCGTGCGGATGTCGACGAAGGCCCCCAGCGGCAATCTTTCATCGACTGTCGCCGCGAGCATCTCTTCCACCCGGGCCAGTTCGGCGCAGACCGCCTCGGGGCTCGTCCGAAACTCAAGATTGCGACAAGCATCGGCACCGACGGCAGATGCGGCATGTGCGGCGACCGCCTCTTTCAGGCGAGGCAGGTCGAGGGCGTCAGCGTCACGGAGGCGCACGTTGCAACCGGGGCGCCGGCTCAGCCTTTGGTGCCGGGCTCGCCCGGGGCCAGGGCCGGATCGACGAAGCCGCCTTCGCGGCCGCATTGGTCGCCGATCCAAATCGCGCCGCCCTCGAAGAATTCCTTCTTCCAGATGGGCACGGTCTCCTTCAGGCGGTCGATGGTGAAGCGGGCGGCCTCGAAGGCGGCGGCGCGGTGTGCGGCCGAGACCGCGATCGCGACACTCGCCATGCCGATCGGCACGACACCGGTGCGATGCACGATAGCGACTGCGGCGATCGGCCAGCGGCTGGCCGCCTCGGCCGCGATCGCATCGATCTCCTTCCCCGCCATGCCAGCATAGGCTTCGTATTCGAGCCGCTCGACGCGACGGCCCTGGTTATGGTCGCGGGTCGTCCCAATGAAGAGAACGATGGCGCCGGCCGCCGGATTGGCGACGGCCTTGAGGAGATCGTCGATCACGATCGGCTGGTCGGTGAGGCGGATCAACGGCCGTACCTCTGCGTGACGTGCGGTCGCGTCGTGTCGATCACGATCAGCTGGTCGGTGAGGGGGATCATCCCGACAGGGTCGCGCGCCGAGGGCGGCGGGGCAACCTCCAAGCGGCTTGCGGCCGCTCAGCCGCCACTCACCGGCGGGATACAGCACGGGGGCGACGCTCGAGCCGGCGATCCTGCTCGCTCAGCCGCCACTCACCGGCGGGATGAGCGCGATTTCGTCGTTTTCGCGCAGCGGCCTCTCGGGCCCGGCGTAGTCCTCGTTCACCGCGACCGCGAAACGGCCGACCTCACGCAGAAAAGGCATGTCGTTCTCGAGTTGCCGCAGCAAGCCTTCGACCCGACAATCGGCTTCCACCTCAACCTCGAAACGGCTGCGGCCGGCGCGTTCCCGCAGCGAAGCGAAGAGCAGCACGCGGACCTTCATCGCCGTGCCGCCAGCGAGACCAGGTGGCCGATTTCGGGCAGAATGAGTTTCTCCATTGCCAGCTTGACGGCCGCGGTCGAGCCGGGTAGCACGAAAACAGGCTTGTCGCCGATCAGGCCGGCGGTGGCGCGCGAGAGCATGGCTGCGGCACCGATCTCGGCAAACGAGAGGCTGCGGAAAAGCTCGCCGAAACCGGCCAGCGACTTCGTGAAGAGCGGCTCGACGGCTTCCGGCGTCACATCGCGCGGCGCCACGCCGGTGCCTCCGGCGACCACAATCGCATCGACGCTCTCCAGCTTCGCGGTCTCGGTGACACACGCGGCGATGCGCGAGGCTTCGTCGGGAACGATCGCCCGGCCCGCGAGCTGATGCCCCGCTTCGCTGAGGAGCGAGACGATGCGGTCACCGCTGCGATCGTCGGCCGGCGAGCGGCTGTCGCTCACTGTCAGAACAAAAATAGCCAAGCTCTGCCGAGCCGCGGCCCGGTGTGCGTCGACCGATTCATGCCTTGCCGTCATCGCGAAAGAATCCCCGCCCCGGGCGGCGGTTTGTTGAAGCCGTCGCCGCAGGACGCGCCGCAGGTTTTGCACAGATATTCGATCTTATCGCCCTCGGGCAGAACCAGCAGCAGTCGTCGTCGCACCGGTTGCGCGACGCGGCAATGCGGGCAGAGCAGCAGCGAGGCTTCGAGGCGCTCGAATTGTGGCCGCCGGTCCACGGAAAAGGCTTACCAGAGCCACGCCGCTGGTGCCGAAGGTGGTGGGCGCGCTTGGCCGTACGCATCGACCAGGGCCGGGAGGGCAGGCGGCGAGCGCCC
>VFKT01000271.1 GCA_009885395.1 Deltaproteobacteria bacterium
AAGCGTAGGAGACGGCTCCGAGGGCGAGCTTCAAGTGCGCGGCGTGTCGGTACTCGATGGATACTTTGACAATGCGGAAGCGACAGCAGCGGCCTTCACGCCCGACAGTTGGTTCCGCACCGGAGATACGGCCACCATCGACGCCGGCGGCTATGTAGCGATCACCGGGCGGCTCAAAGACATCATCAATCGGGGCGGGATCAAGATAAATCCATTGGACGTGGAGGAAGCGATTGCGCTGCATCCTAGCGTCGCGCAGTGCGCGATTGCGCCCGTACCAGATCCGATCCTCGGCGAAAGGGCGTGCGCCTGCATCGTGGCGAAGCCGGGCCTCGCGCCGCCGGATCTGGCCAGCATCCGGCAGTTCATGAGCGGACGTGGCGTCATGAGTCAGCGCATTCCGGAGCAGATCGAGATCATCGAGGCGCTGCCGCGCAATGCCACAGGCAAGGTCCTCAAGCATGAACTCAAGGCGCGTTTCGGGAGGGCGAAGACATGACGGTTGGTGCAGCACAACGGGCTCGCCTCATTCTGGTGCGACACGGCCAGAGCGAAGGCAATGCCAATCGGCGTTTTTCCCATGGTCCGGACATCGACCTGACAGAAGCCGGCATCGAGCAGGCGCGGGCTGCGGGTGCGGCGATCGCGCAGGCCTTCCGGCCCAGCCGGATCGTCGCCAGTTCCTACCATCGGGCGCGACATACCGCCGAGCTGATTGCTGCCGAAGTTGGTTACGAGGGGCCGATTCGCATCGAACCCGACCTGCGCGAACGCTCGATCGGAGAACTCGCCGGGCAGCCCTACAGCGCCATGGTGAAGCATCCGCAATACGTTGGAGCGTTTTTTTTCGAGTGGCGACCGGGTGGCGGTGAATCGTTGGTGGAGGTGCGTCAGCGTGCGGGAGCGGTTTGTGACCGGCTGCTGCTGGACTACCCCGGCGAGGATGTCGTGGTGGTAAGCCATGGCGGCGTGATGCTGGCTCTTTGTGCGCATATCCGAGGGGTCTGGGGGTCGCGCCAGGTCGCCAGCAATTGTGAGATTTTGGTTGTCACACCGACTCCCACCGGCGGGCTCGTTCTGAGTGCCCTTGAGGCCGATCGGGAGATGCTCACACCTGGGTCGGAGGCTCCCGCCGGCGGCTGAAGGCAACGACCCGGGCAGGCGAGGACGCCTCGGGTCAAGTCGCGACAACGCCGGCTTCGCTACGCATTTTGCGGGAAGGCCGAACGCGTGAGCGCTTCGAAGACGACGACACCGGGGTTGGGGCTTCTGATCGCGCGGAAGACCGGACCTTCTCGCTTTTCGCCGGCCGGGCAGAGGGATACGATGCCGGGCGCGGTGCGGCGGAAACAGACCACGTCGCCGCGGCGGACATCGCAACTGATTTCGAGCCGGTCATGCAATTTCAGTGCGCCTGCCGGAGCAACGATAGTTTGGGTTTCCTGCATGGGCACCAGCCTGGCAGGCGCTCTGGACAGAGGCTGTCCCGACTGAGCGAAGTGTTGGCCAGCCGCCGCGCGTTAGGGCGCTTGCGAGCGGAAAGTTGACAGGGGGGTGCTGCTGCGCGAAAGCACGCCACGCTGCGCCCGTGGCTCAATTGGATAGAGCATCAGACTTCGGATCTGAGGGTTGCTGGTTCGAGTCCAGCCGGGCGCATTTACCCGCTTTCCCCTTCTTGGAGATGCAGAGACGGCGAGCCTCGCCTAAGACCTCGCCATGGTCGCTGAGGTACGGATCCAACGGGAGGGGCCGATCGCTTGGCTCGTCTTCGACCACGCGGCGCGCCGCAACGCCATGACCGGCGCGATGTGGCAGGCCATCCCCGGCCTCTGCCAGGAACTCGACGCCGACCCGCAAATCCGGGTGATCGTGCTCCGCGGGGCCGGCCAGGTGGCTTTCGTCTCAGGGGCCGATATTTCGGAATTCGAGCAACTTCGTTCGGGCGATGCCGCCCGCCGCTACGACGAGGAGAATGCCCGGGCTTTTGAGGCCCTGGCGGCGCTCAGTAAACCAGTGCTTGCGATGGTGCACGGCTTCTGCGTCGGCGGCGGCTGCGCGATCGTTTTGCACGCCGACCTGCGCTACTGCGACGAGGCCGGGGTCTTTGGCATTCCCGCTTCGCGACTTGGGCTTGGCTACACGGCCGATGGACTCGCCACTCTGGTCGGCACGCTCGGTCTGGCGGCGGCGAAGGAGCTCTTCTTCACGGCGCGCCGTTTCCGTGCCGCCGATGCGTTGCGGCTTGGGCTGGTCAGCGAGATCGTGCCGTCGGGTGAACTCGAGGCCCGGGTCCGCGAGATCGCTCTCGAGATCGCCGCCAACGCCCCACTCACGCTGCGCAGCGCCAAGCTCGTCATGCGGGCGGTGGTGGCCGGCGAGACAGCAACGCAGCAGGCGGCGCTGCGGGCTTCGATCGCCGCCTGTTATTCGAGCGAGGATTACGTCGAGGGCGTGCGCGCCTTTCTCGAGAAGCGGTCGCCGCGCTTCCGGGGTTGCTGAGGAACTCGGGCGGGCCCGCGCGGGCCGGGGGGGTCGATGTCGAAGCGTCCGTTCAGTGTTTTGGGGGTTCAGCAGATCGCCGTCGGTGCAGCCGATAAATCGGAGCTGCGTCGCCTCTGGGTCGATTTGCTGGGGCTCGAAGTCAAGGGAAATTTCCGCAGCGAGAAAGAGAATGTCGACGAGGATATCGTGGTCTGTGGCAGTGGCGCGGCCGAAGTCGAAATCGACCTGATGCAGCCGATCGATGCCGAGCGCAAGCCGCGCGTGCACGAGCCGCCCTTGAACCACATCGGCCTGTGGGTGGATGATCTGCACGCGGCCGTCGACTGGCTCGGACGAAACGGCGTGCGATTCGCTCCCGGCGGCATCCGGCGCGGCGCTGCCGGACACGAGGTCTGCTTTATCCACCCGCGCGGCAGCGCCGAGGCGCCGGTCGGTGGGGCAGGCGTGCTGATCGAATTGGTGCAGGCACCCGGAAAGCCGGCGAGCTGAGGTGGGCCGAGCGGGTTGCCCTTCGATCCTCGTCGCCCGGATCTTCCTTTCGGGACGGGATAGCAGGACCCGGGACTGACGCGGGCCTGCGGACGAAATCTTGTCCTTCAATTCCCTCCAGTTCGCGCTTTTCCTGGTGGTGGTGCTGGCGGGCCACCTTGTTTTACAAGGCGGCGCCCGCAACCGCGCCAGCCGGCTCTGGCTGCTTGCTTCAAGCTGGTTTTTCTATGCTGCCTGGTCGCCGCTCTATCTCCTCTTTTTGCTACTTTCGACCACGGTCGATTGGGCCCTGGCACTCGGGATGGCGCGCAGCCGAAGCAGGGCGGCACGGCGTGTGCTGCTCGGGCTCAGCCTGGTCTCGAACCTTGGCATCCTCGGCTGGTTCAAATACGGAACGTTGCTCGCCGAGTCGGCGCTTGGACTGCTCGCGCTGGTCGGCGTTGGCGGCGATCTGTCGCCGCGTCCGCTGGATCTGCTCTTGCCGGTCGGGATCTCCTTCTACACCTTCCAGAGCCTGAGTTATTCGATAGATGTCTATCGGGGTACGATTGTGGCGCGACGGAGCTTCCTTGACGTTGCCCTCTATGTGGCCTTCTTCCCGCAGCTGGTGGCCGGGCCGATCGTCCGGGCGACGAAGTTCCTCCCCCAACTCGATCGACCGAGTCGCGCAAGCGAGCGTCTGATCGAGCAGTCCTTGTTTCGTATCGCCGTCGGGTTGGCCAAGAAGGTTTTACTGGCTGACCCGCTGGGCGTGGCTGTCGATGCGGCTTTCGCCGAGCCCTCGTCGATCGGTGTGGTCGGGGCCATGCTCGCCGTCTATGGCTTTGCTTTCCAGATCTATTTCGATTTCTCAGGCTACTCCGACATCGCCATCGGCACGGCACGACTCTTTGGCTTCGAGATCCCTGAAAACTTCGATCGCCCCTACCTGGCCTCCAGTCCGCGCGATTTCTGGAGGCGCTGGCATATTTCGCTCTCGACCTGGCTGCGCGATTATCTCTACATTCCACTCGGCGGCAACAAGGGATCGGAGTCGGCGACCCGGGTGAATCTATTTATGACCATGGCGCTGGGCGGACTCTGGCACGGCGCTTCGTGGATGTTTCTGCTCTGGGGCGCGTGGCATGGGGGGCTCTTGATCGCGCAGCGGGCGCTGGCTTCGAGGGGATCGGGTTTGGCGAGGCTGCCTTTGGGATTGCGGCGCGTCCTCACCTTCCATCTGGTTTGTGTCGGCTGGCTGATCTTTCGGGCCGAGACCCCGGGACAGTTCCGCGCCATGCTGCAGGCGTTCCGCCGGTCCGACACAGGCTTTGCACCGCATCTGCCGGCCGCATTGGTGCTGCTCGTGGTGGCGGTCGGGTTACATCAGATGGCCGCACGGGAGATGTGGAGCGACCGCTTTCTGCAACTTTCGCCGTCTTTGCAAGGCGTGCTCTATGCCGGGACCATTGCCGTGCTTTGGCTCGCCGCACCGGCAGCAGAGCAGTTCATCTACTTCCAGTTCTGAGGCAAGCGATGCGGTACAGAGGAGTTGAACACCGACGGACGTTTGCCCTGGCCGTCGCCTTTGTGCTCGCGAGTGTTCTGCTCGCCATGCTGGCGGTGGCCTGGAAGCGGCATGAACACCTGGCGCTGGGTCGGCGTCTTTTCGGTCATTGGCACGGCTTTGGCAAGCGTGTCGCCGCGCTGCAGGAGAAATCACCTGAAGTTATCTGGCTGGGCGATTCGACAGTTGCGGCGGTGCCTGGGATCGATGCCTATCCAGATCTGTTGGCCGGGGACTATCGCGCCCGGGGGCTTGCGGCCCCTGGTGTGGTTTCTTTGCTCGGCCTCGATTTCTTTCACGCCTGGTGCATGCTCGAGCCCGTGCTTGAGGCGCAGCCGCGAGTCGTCGTCCTCACCGCGCATCTGCGCATGCTGCGGCCATCGGCCGGCACCGAGAGGTTGCTCGATCTTTGCAGCCATCTGCCGCAGCAAGAGATGCTGCGCGGGATGGGCCTACCCTTCGAGCGTCGCGGCGTTGGTCCACTCGATCTGCTCGGCTGGCAATTGCTCAAGACCCGCCGCGGGGTCGAGGTTCGTGATCTACTCCAAGGCCTGCGCCACGATATGCAGCAGCGGCTGCCCGGTCATGGGCTGATTTCCGGTCCGTCGCCTTTGCAGGAACTGGCCGTCGCGGAGGACCGATTGAGCGAAGAGGAACGCTTCCGAGAATACGATCTCGCCGTTACGACGGGAATGCCGACGCTCGAGATGCTAGCGGCGGTGATCGGGCGGGTGCGCGCGGCCGGTGCCATCCCGCTCGTGGTGGGTGCTCCGATTCCCGTCGAGGCCCTGCGGGGACGCGGCATCTATCGACCCGAGGCGTTCGACGTGATCGGCAGCGTGGTCGAGGGCGCGGGGGGCAACTGGCTCGACCTTCACGATGCTCTTCCCCCGGAGGGTTTTCGTGATGCGTCCGGCCATTATTCCGCAGCGGGAAACCAACGCATGGCCGAACGGGTCGGAGCACGGGCGGCTGCGCTTGCGGCAGGAGCCCGCAGTCCGGTGCGGGAGTAACGGCAAGCCTCACTGCGTTCTCGCAGGTTTTCGCTTTGCATTTACAGGCGGGCGCTGCTCCCCTCGCATTGGCGCCACGCCCCCGCGCATCGGCAGGTTCGCGGTTCAGCTCGGGTCGCGCAATCGGTAGCGGATCGGCAGGCTCTTGACGCCGCCCACCAGCGCTGAATGCAGCCGTGTCACCGGGCCCGCGAGTTCGATTTCCTCGAAGCGTGGCAAAAGATGCTTGAAAACCATCTCAAGCTCCAGCCGGGCGACGTGGGCGCCAAGGCAATAATGTTCGCCGACACCGAAGCCGATGTGCCTATTGGGTGAGCGATCGACCCGGAAGGTGCCGGGATCTTCGAAGATATCCTCGTCGCGGTTGGCCGAGGGGTAGAAGATCCCGAGGGCATCGCCCTTGCGGATCGTCTGGCCGCGCAGCTCGACGTCTTCGGTTGCCGTGCGCGCAAAATGGATGATCGGGCTGGTCCAGCGGACGAGCTCCTCGACCGCCGACGGCATCAGGCCGGGGTTTGCCTGAACTTTGCGCATTTCGCCGGGGTTTTCGACGAAGGCGAGCAGGCCGCCGCTGGTGGCGTTGCGCGTGGTCTCGTTGCCGGCGACGACGATGATCAGGCACCAGGTCATGACATCGATTTCCGGGATGCGCTCGCCGTTGACTTCCATATGGGCGAAGGCGGTCACCAGATCATCGCAAGGATTGCGACGCTTCTCCGCGACCAGGTCCGTGAAGTAGGTAAAGAGCTCGGTCATGGCCTCCAGCGCGGTTTCCTGCGAGGTCTTGCCGGGCTGCTGGAATTCTGGATCGGTGGCGCCGATGGTGCGGTTGGTCCAGTCGAAGAGCAGTCGCCAATCGGCCTTGGGCACGCCGAGCATCCAGGCGATCACGGCAATCGGCAGCGGTGCCGAAACCTCGTGTACGAAATCACACTCGCCTTCGCGGCCTCGCGAGAGAAGGCCATCGACAATCTCGCCGGCGATTTTTTCGATGTCCTGATGCAGGTGACGCATCTTGCCCGGCGTGAAGCGCCGGCTCATCGCCTTGCGGTAGTCGGTGTGTTTCGGCGGATCCATCTGGATCAGGGTCTTGGGAAAGAGATCCTCTTCCTCGGGGCGGTTCTGCAGCACCAGCCGACGTTCGCTGATGAAGCGCGTGGGATCTTTGCTGATCGCCATGATGTCTTCATATTTCGTGATTGCCCAGAAGGGGAGGCCTTCGGTGCGCTCCCAGCGGAAAACCGGATGCTGCTGACGCAGCTTCGTGAAGAGTGGGTGGGGGTAGCCCCGTTCGGCATAATCCGAGGGCTCGATCAGGTTGAACCCTTCGAAGCCGGCAACATCGTGCGTCACATCCATGCGTGCGTCTCCTGCGAACAAACGACCGTTTAGTACCAATACCCTAGTGCGCTGGCCTAGCCAAGTCGGTAAGTCGGGTTGCAAGATGCCGAAAGAAATCTGGCTACTGAGGCACGCCGAGACCGAATGGAGCCGCAACGGTCGGCATACCGGTCGCACCGATTTGGCACTGCTCCCCGAGGGGGAGGACCACGCCCGGCTCTTGCGGCCGCAGGTGGCGGACCATCCCTTCGACCTGGTGCTGACCAGCCCGCTGCAGCGCGCCCTTCGGACCTGCGAGTTGGCCGGCCTGCTGCCCCACGCCAGCCAGGATCCCGACCTGATGGAATGGGATTACGGCGCCTACGAGGGGCTGACCACACCTCAAATCCGCGAGACCGTGCCAAACTGGACGATCTGGACGCATCCCGTACCTGAGGGGGAGACCGCCGAGGACGTTGCCGCCCGGGCGCGCCGGGTGCTCGATCGGGCGCTTGCGGTCGAAGGCGATGTGGCGCTTTTTTCGCACGGCCATTTCCTGCGGGTGCTGACCTCGACCTGGCTTCGATTGAGCCCCGACCGTGGCCGCAGCTTCGCTCTCGATACGGGCACTCTCTGCATTCTCGGCTTCGAGCGGGACAACCGCGTCGTCCGGGTATGGAACGAGCCGCCGCATCTGATCGTGCGCAAGCACGAACGGAATCACTGATTGAGTGCAGCTGCCGCCCTGGAGCGCCGCGAGGCCTTCCGCCTGCTTTTTCTGTGTCTTGTCTGCACCGGAATCGGGCAGGCGATGCTGTTCGCGATTTTGCCTCCGGCGGCACGCGAGATCGGCCTCACGCCTGTCCAGGTTTCGATCATTTTTGTAGCGTCGGCGTCGATCTGGGTCTTCGTCAGCCCGATGTGGGGTCGGCGAAGTGATATCGTCGGCCGACGACGGATCATCCTGATCGGCCTGCTCGGCTTCGCCGTCTCGATGGTATGCTTGGCGACGACCCTGGCAGGGGCCCTCGGAGGCTGGCTGCCGCTGCCCTGGGTCTGGCCGCTTTTGATCGCTTCGCGCTGCCTCTTCGCCTTGTTCGGTTCGGGTACCGGGCCGGCCTCGCAGGCCTATGTGGCCGATCGTACCGGGCGCGAGGAACGAACCGCCGGAGTCGCGATGCTGAATGCGGCCTTTGCCAGCGGCCAGACCCTGGGACCCGCTCTCGGTGCGGGGCTCGCACTCGTTGGTTTGCTGGCCCCGATCTACGCATCGGCGGCGTTGGCGGTGCTGAGTGCTTTCATGATCTGGCTCAGACTCCCCGAGACGCCGCCGCGCCACGCCGCGCGCAAGGTCTCGCCGAGACGTATCAAGTTTACAGATCGAAGGATCCGACCCTTCGTCCTGATTTCGATTCTGGTCCAGGCCGTGC
>VFKT01000160.1 GCA_009885395.1 Deltaproteobacteria bacterium
GCCTCGTATTTGGTGACAGTCAATGCCTGCACGCCGCTGCGGGCCAAGAGAGCGGCAGCAGTCGACCCGGTCGGGCCTGCGCCGACGACGAGGACGTCGGTTTCGATAGTTTGCAAATCGCTTCGCCCTTACCCGTCTGTCTGTCGAGACGGGTAAGGTTCAGCCGTCCAGCGTCGCCACCACCCGCCGCGCGGCCAATGCCTTCTGCCAGGCCGCGACGATCTCGGGCGGACGAATTGATTTCACCAACGCACGCCGCTCGGCGAGTGTCGGGTAGCCGAGCAGGTGTGCATCGGCGTGCGCCAGCGCCCGCGTCAAGCGCGCGGACTCCAGGGCGGCATGGGAAAGCGTCCGTTTGTGGCGTGCCCGCTCAATCTCGGCCGGAACCAGCGCCAGGACGGAGGCTTGAAGCTCACGCTCCAGGATTTCCTCGAGGCGACGGGCGCGGCCCGGTCCCGCACTCGCCGAGACCAACAACGCCCCCCAGCCCATTCCCCATTCGACCGAGCTCGAGAGTTCATAGCCAAGGCCGTGGCGCTCGCGCAGCGTCTGGAAGAGATGGCCGTCTGGATCGGTGCCAACCACGTCGAGCGCCATTTCCAAAGCAAGTAGTTGACGAGGCGACGAATCGATATCGTGCAACCGAACGATGAAAGACCGCCCACCGTCGCGCGGTCGCAGCCGAACGCCTCGTGGCGGCGGTCGCAGCCGCTGCGTCCCCTCGCCCCGCGCCCGCGCCCCTGCAGGCCCGCGCCCGAGGAGCGAGTTCAGGATCTTCTCCACGCGCGCCGGCGGCACATCGCCGACCAGCCCAAGCACCGCGTTGCCAGGCTGCAGATAGCGGTCGAGAAAGGCCCGGACATTCTTGACCGTGATTTTCGCGAGCGAACCCGGGGTGCCGCAGACGGGTCGACCCACCGGCGCCGAGTAGCAGGCCGCCCAGGCGCGTTCGGAGAGCCGCTCGAGCGGATCCTCGCGCAAGGAGCGGATCTCGTCGAGCACGACCCGCTTTTCCTTGGCGAAACTCCCGGCCTCAATCACCGAATCACGGACCTGCCCCAGCAGCAGCTCGAGCGCC
>VFKT01000275.1 GCA_009885395.1 Deltaproteobacteria bacterium
CCGTGACGCTCTTTGAACGGGCCGACCGCATCGGTGGGTTGCTTCGCTACGGCATCCCCGACTTCAAGATGGAAAAGCATCTGATCGATCGGCGCATCCTCCAGATGGAGGCCGAAGGCGTCACCTTCCGGCCCGGCGTCAACATTGGTATCGATCTGAAATGGGACGCATTGCAAGGCGACTTCGATGCGGTGGTCCTCTCGACCGGTTCAACCCACGCTCGGAATCTGGACGTGCCGGGCCGCGATCTCGCCGGCATTCATTTGGCGATGGACTTCCTGCCGCAGGCCAACCGCGTTGCCGCTGGCGACCAGGTCGCAAATCAAATCACGGCGACCGGCAAGCATGTCTTGATTCTGGGCGGTGGCGATACAGGCTCGGATTGCCTCGGCACCTCGAATCGCCAGGGAGCCAAATCGGTCCATCAATTCGAACTCTTGCCCCGACCTGCTGATGATCGCCGCGACGAGGGCGTCGCCGCCTGGCCGAACTGGCCGATGGTTTTACGCAGCTCGTCTTCGCATGAAGAGGGCGTGATCCGCGATTGGAACATCAATACCCGGAGTTTCAGCGGCGACGTGCACGGTCGTGTCAAGAAGCTGCACGGCGTGCGCCTTGAATGGCAGGCAGAGCAGAACGGCGGTCGTGCGGAAATGCGCGAGGTTGCGGGAAGCGAATTCGAGATGGAGGTGGATCTGGTGCTGCTCGCGATGGGCTTCGTCGGACCCGAGAAGCCGCTTCTCCAGCAGATCGGCGTCGAGATCGACCCGCGCGGCAACGCGACTGCCGATTCAAGCTACGCGACCGTCGTCAAGAGTGTGTTTGCCTGCGGCGATGCGCGCCGCGGCCAATCGCTGGTGGTCTGGGCGATCTGGGAAGGGCGCGAATGCGCGCGCGGCGTCGATGCCTTCCTGATGGGGGGGACGGACTTGCTGTCCTGTCCGCTTCCCGGCGGGCGCTAGCCGCTCGGACTGCGGCCGGAGCCGGGCCCCGGCGGAGAGCCTCGCGGCTCTGCGAGGCGGCCCGAATTGGCAAAAACCCTTGATTTCACGAGAATTCCGCTGGGATTACCCCTCCCGGCGACGCGGCTTCTCCCCCCGGGCCGACGAATCTTGGCCCCTCACCTTGACCCGAGCCCCGTCCAGGCGTTAAGTCTGAACGCCCGTTCCAAAAGTCCGAACGACGGTTCAGAATCTCGACAAGGGAGTTCGACAATGACGTACAAGCTGATTTCGGCAGATGCCCATTTCATCGAGCCGGCCAACCTCTGGAAGGAGTGGCTGCCGGCCAAATACCAGGAAATTGCCCCGAAACTGGTCAAGGATAAAGACGGTGGTGATGCCTGGGATTACGGCTCGGCTGAGCCGTCGCCGCTTGGCATCTACGCGGCCGCAGGCAAGGATGAACACTCCCTGAAGTGGACCGGCGTGACCTATGAGACGATGAAGCAGGGCTTCTTCCAAGGCGCTCCCCGCCTCCTCGAGCAGGACCAGGATGGCGTCGACGCCGAAGTCATCTTCAGCTCAGGACGGATGCTCGGCTATTTTTATCGGATGCAGGACGATGCCGCGCAGCTCGCGGCGTTACAGGCGCTCAACAACTGGATCTTCCAGGACTTCGTCCGACCTGATCCGAACCGCTTGATCGCGCTCGCCTACCTGCCCGCCATCGGCGGTGCTGCTGCCGCAACCGAACTCGAGCGCTGCGTGCGGATGGGTGCCAAGGGAGCGGTGATCGTGGTCTGGCCCTCTGGTCAGGATAAACTTTCACCGGATGACGATCTGCTCTGGGCCAAGGCGCAGGAACTGGGCGTTGCCATTCACATCCACGTCCGGATCACGCCGCGCTTCGCGCCGGCACCCAAAGCGACAGGCAAGCAGGGCGGCGACATTCCCGGCCTCGCCACCACCGGCATGCTCGATATGCCGAAACATATCGGCGAGTTGATCATTTCGGGCGTGTTCGACCGCTTTCCGAACCTGCGCTGCGTGGGCGTGGAGGCCGGCTGCGGCTGGATTCCCTATTTCCTCGAGCAGCTTGATGACCGCTACTGGCGAAACCGGAAATGGGCCGGTTGCGAGCTGAAGCTCACGCCCTCGGACTACTTCCGTCGCAACTGGACGTGCAGTTTCATAAAGGATGCCTACGCCTTCGAGAATCGCCACCATATCGGCGTGCGGAATATGATGTGGTCCACCGACTACCCGCACCACGGCACCGAATGGCCCTACTCGCGCAAGCAGATCCGTGATACAGCACGCGGTGTCCCCGAAGACGAACTCCATTGGATCCTCGCCGGAAACGCCATGGAACTCTACGGCCTCCACTGAGCCGGTCGTCAACTCAGAAAATCTTTTGAAAGTGCCGCGCGCCCGCGCGACCGCGACCGTCATCGCTTTGGGACGAGCTCTCGGCGCGCGGGTGCGGGGGCGCGGCTGGCGTCGTCGTCTGCTGAGCCCGCTGATCGGCGGCTGGGTCGACGAACTTGACCAGGTCGACGAGAGCCTGCCCTGGTCAGAGAGTTGGCAGCCGCCCCGCCGCGCGGGCCGGGCCGCGGTGGCGTTCGTCAGCGGCTGCCCGGGAGATGCGCTGCGCTACCGCTGCGAGCACCAAGCCGAAGCCCTGCGCGCAGCGGGACTCGCGGTGGATGTGTTCCGCCAAGATCAGATCGACCTCACTCAGGCCCTGCCGCATTACGCGTTCTTTGTCCTGCACAGGATGGCTTTCGATCGCGCGATCGACCATTTTCTGAAGGCGGCCGAGGCCGCCGGGACGCGGGTGCTCTTCGACACCGACGATTGGGTTTTTGATTTGAAGGCCGCAGATCATGTCGCGGCGCTCGAGAGCATGGAGGTCAGTGAGAGGGCTCTCTACCTGCAGGGATTGGTCCGCTATCGGCGCACGATGGAACGTTGCGGCTCGGCCCTTGTCTCCACCGAACCGCTTGCCGCGCGGGCGCGCGGTGTGGTGCCCGAGGTCCTCGTCGTCCACAACGCCGTCAGCGAGGCGATGGTGCGGCTGGCAAACGAGGCGCTGGCCGCCAGCCCGCCGGATATCAATGATGGTAAACCGGTGGTGCTCGCCTACCTCAGCGGTACGCCGACGCACGACCGGGATTTTGGGCAAATCGCCTCGACCATCGAGCGGGTGATGGAATGGAACCCGAGAGTGCATCTGCTGACGGTTGGTCATATCGACGTCGCAAAACAGTTTTCACGGTTCGAGGGACGGTTTCGGCACTTGCCTCTGGTGCCGTGGCAGGATCTACCCACGATCCTTGCTCGCGTCGATGTGAATCTGGCCCCTCTCGAGCCGGACAACCCCTTCACCGAATCGAAGAGTTGCGTCAAATACTTGGAAGCTGCGCTGCTGGGGGTGCCTACGCTGGCTTCGCCAACGCCAGATTTTGTCCGGGTCATCGAGCACGGCCGCAACGGCTGGCTGGCCGCCGACGCCGAGGCCTGGGAGGCCGGTTTGGCGCGGCTTTGTTCGGACGCGAGCTTCCGTCAGGGGTTGGGAACGCGGGCACGGGCCAGCGTTCTCGCGACGCAGACGACGCGGGCGAGAAGCTCCACCCTTCTCGGAACGATCGGCTCGCTGGTCCAAATGCCTGCCGGGGAGCGTCGGCTGGTCATCAACTGGATTGTGCGCGCACCGATTGGTGCCACCAGCGGCGGCTACCGGACGATCTTCAAGTTGGCCAACCATCTTGGCCGACGCGGCCACAGGGTTCGGATCTACGTCGAACGCGTGGCGCATCTTGCCGAACTGGACGACGCGGCGATCCAGGCTTACGTCGAGAAACACTTCGGACCGCTCGATCTGGAGGTCGTGGTCGGCCACCAACGTATCCAGGCTGCCGACGCGACGATCGCCACCAACTGGCCGACCGCGTTCACGGTTGCCCGCGGCAACTGCTCACCTTTCCGGTTTTATTTCGTGCAGGATTTCGAACCTGATTTTTATAGTGAGGCCGACCCTTACCGGCGACGGGCTGCTGAAACCTATGATCTGCCGTTGCAGCATGTGACCATTGGAGCCGCACTGGCTTCAAGGATCGGGTCCATGACCGGCCGGGAAGTCGAGTGCATCGATTTCGCCGTTGATCGCGAATTATTTCATGTCCGGACACCACCGGCCGAAAGGGCGGGGCCGGTCCGCGTGCTCTTTTTCGCCCGGCCCGGATTGACGCGGCGCGGTTTTGACCTTGGTGTGGCGGCGCTCGCGCGTGCTGTCGCCGGCCGAACAGAGATCGAGGTGGCCCTCTTTGGGACGCCACGCGAGGAAATGCCACCCCTGCCGTTTCGCCACGAGGTTCTGGGCGTGCTCGATCGTGAGAGCGTGGCTCGCGAGATGGATCGCGCCCATATTCTGCTGACCTTCTCGCTCTCGGCGAATATATCCTGGGTGCCTTTCGAGGGCATGGCGACCGGATGCGCCGTGGTCGAGATCGATCTGCCGGCGATCGCGCAGATGGTGGACGCCGGTCGGACCTGCCTGCTGGCCGAGCCAACGCCCGAAGCCGTGGCCGCGGCACTTGGTCGCTTGCTTGATGACGATACGCTGCGTGTGCGGATCGCGACCGAGGGGGCACGCGCGATGGCGAAGCGCGGTTGGGAAAATTCGGCCGGCCAATTTGAAGAGATGCTGCTGCGGCGCTGCTTCCTCTAGCCCGGACGTACGCTATCAGTCGGCGGTGGTGGGTGGCGAAGCAAGGACGCTCCAGCTTTCGCCGTCCCGTGCCGCACGCCCTTCGCGTTCCAACTTGCGCAGGTGCGAGCCGACCGAAACGGCCGCGGCGGGGTGCAGGAAAACCGGCACATCGGCATAGATCCCGGCGACCATATCCACGACCAATGCTTGTCCGGCTCGCAGTGCCGCGATAATTTGTTGCTCACGCAGCTCCCGATGGGCGATATAGGCCGCAATGCGGCCACAGGCATCCCGCACGGGCGGGCCGTGCGCCGGGTAGAGCACACTGGGCGCAAGCTCGAGCAGACGCTTGAGTGAGCGCAGATAGTCAAGCAGATCGCCACCGTGCTCGGGGATGATGGTGGTGCCCGCTCCGAGCACGACATCGCCCGTGAACACGGCGCGCTCTTCCTCAAGCCACCAGCAGAGGTGGTCTTCGGCATGACCCGGCGTGTGGATGGCGCGCAGCGTCGCCCCTTCGGTCTCGACGACGGTACCTTCGCCGGCTAAAGTGATGCTTGCGGAAGTGGCGCCGTCCATCCCCGGCCAGGGCAGCTTGTAGAGCGGCCGTTCGCCGAAGCGTCGCCGGGCATCCTCGAAGCCACCAATATGGTCGGGGTGGGCGTGGGTAATGACGACGGCCTCGATGTCGCTGCCGCCACGGTGTTCATGAAGGGCTTGTTCCAGCAGGGGCAACCAGGCGGGCTGGCCCTGCCCGAGATCGAGCAGCAGGGGTTTTGCCGAGGTGCCGACCAGAAACGTATTCGTTCCCGGACCGGTGAAGGGGCCCGGGTTCTGACCGAGTACGGTCACGACGCGCTCGCTCCAGACGTCGATATCGGGCATTTTGAGCCCGATCATAGCGCCTTGAACCACCCGGCCCGGGCCCTGCGTCATACGGGCCTGAAGTCTGCTCCGGGCGGCGAAACCCGGGTCGCCCATGCCGTGTAGCTGCCCTCGTAACCGACGGCGCGCTGTCGTTCGGCGATGCGGCGCGTGAGGTCGGAGAGCTTTCCGTTATCGGTGCTTGATGACGGGAATGCTTCGATCCGCTCGATCAGTCGGCTGGCGATCAAAGCACTATGGCGGCGCGACGCCACGAGATTGCCTTTGCCGGTGACGACGTTGCCGCAACCGAAGACGTTCTGGAAACCGATCACCGAACCGAGGTCGAGGTCTTCGAGTCGCAGCAGTTCGCCATCCATGGGCAGTCCTTCGATCGGCTGCGGAATCGAACCGATCGACGAGATCACCAGCGGTGCCTGGACATTGCAGATTTCGTCGGATAATCCGATCGCCCGACCGTTGCCGTCGACCTTGGTGCGGGCGAAGCGCAGACCGTCAAGGCGATCGCCGTGTGTCAGAAGACCGACCGGCGACCAGAGCGGCTCCACCTTGAAAAGGTATTTGTTCTGGGCTTTGTCCAGAATGCGCCGGCGCACATTGCCGGTTTTTATCAAAAGTTCCGGCGTTGCATTTGGCGGCGCATCGGCAAGAGGCATATCCTCGATGCGGCGGCGGTAGTAGAGGGTGCAGCCGGCAAGGCCAAGCTCGTCCCAAATCAGGCTGTGCTGTTTGAGGGTTTCGGGTACGCCATCGAGTTCCATGGCGAGCAGATCCTGGCGGATGCCGCGCGCCCAGAGCGCCCGGGCGACCAGCTCCAGCTGTAGTACCTTGGCCACGTCGATCGAGGCCAGGCCACCGCCGACCACCATTGTGTTGTCGGCGATCTGGTACGAGGGTCCGTCATAGCCAGGTTCTTCGTAGTGGTTGAACCAGTAAATAAACGCATTTTGGTAAATCAAGCCACGATTCACGTAGGTGTCGGCGTTCAGCACCGGCAAGGCCCGGTCGCGCCACGCCCCATTGGCGAGCAGCACCAGGTCGAAGCCCCAATCCTCGACCAGTTCAGTGAACCCGATGTCGCGGCCGATGCCTGTGCGGGGAATGAAATGGACACCCGGTCGATCGAGCTTGGCGTCGATGGAGGTGTATTCCTTGTGGCGCAGATTCTCGTGCCAGCGTGGCAGGCCGTCCTCGACCTTGCCGTAGGGACGGTCGTTCTGCTCGAACACCGCGCAGAGCGCGCCAGCTTCGGAGAGCTTCTCGGCGGCTTCAGCACCGGCGGTTGCACCGCCGATGATTGCAATCGTCGCACGGTAATTGCCGTTGGTTGTCATCAAGCACTTTCCTGGGGCTGCGGAATCACCGGTCCTGGAGGGAGAGGCGTTCGGTGGACGGGTAACGCGGCCCCCGGGTGGCCGCAATCAGGCGGGCGCCGAGGGCGCTTCGCGGGGCTCAGACCGCGTTCACGCGATCGATCAGACCGCGCAACCGTCCCGCGCCGCGTCGGCGGAGCGGCAGAAGCAGCCGGGGCAGGGCTGCGAGAGCAGGTTCGTCCGCCTCCTCGGGCAGAGTCCCCGCACTCCTTGATCCAAGGCTCGACCAGCGCATCGGCGAATTCCACCGTCCACTGCTCGACGACGCCTTTCGGCAGGGGCGATTGCAGACGCAGCACGATCCGATCGCCGACCGAGCGGCTCGAGTGGTAGCGGCGGTAGCGGCGCATGATCTTTGCGACCGCGGTGTCGACGTCGTCCGTGATCCGGAACAGCAGGTCGGCGACCGCCCGGATCTCCTCCCGCAGAAGCTCGGTCTGAGTGTCGGTAGTAATTAAAGTTGACTTTCCCTCGGGAAGGCTCCCGGGGTTGTCCCGCGTGGCGCGAGCCGGTAGCCGGCCCCGGCGAGCGTTTCGGTGCGGGGTCTCGGTGCCGGGCTGCACCCGTCAGGTTGGACGGTTTGCCCGTGTCTTCTGGGGCGACGACGCCAGCCACAGGGGACGTTGGAAATAGGGGGTTCGGCCGGTGTGCACCCACCAGCGTTTTGAGTTCCCGGCACCGTACGTTTGCTCGAAGAGCGGGAAGATTTCGGCGCGGTTGGCGTCCATGTTGGCGAGCCAGGCTTCGGCGGTTTTTTGGTAGTGCGTGCCATTCACGCACC
>VFKT01000259.1 GCA_009885395.1 Deltaproteobacteria bacterium
GCGGTGCTGCGCCAGATGGGCGTAAACGCGACGCATGGAGAGGGGCCTAGCATTGCGCCGCGGCGCACAAGCCCGCGGGCCTGTGCGAGGGTCGGGGACTTGCGGGCGGGCTCCGCTCCGGCAAAAGATCGCCCGGCATGGGCCGAAACCCTTTTGAAGATCCCGCTGCCGCCAGCGCCGGGGCCGACGCTGCGGCAATCGCCGCCTCGGCCACCCCGGCCGCTTGCCCGCTTTGCGCTTCGACCGCTTCGCGCATGCTCTTCCACAAGCACGGCTACCAGTTTCGGCGTTGCCGAAGCTGCCGACTGGTGCGGATCCATCCGCTACCGTCTGCGGAAGGCTTGGCCCGCATCTACGAGGCCTCCTACGCCGGCGGTGCCTATGCCAGCTTCGCCGGCGCGACCGAGGTGCGCGCCGCCACCGCCCGGGCTCGTGTCGCGGCCATCCGGCCGCATATTGGGCCTGGCCCCTGGCTTGACGTCGGTTGCTCGACCGGTGCCCTGCTGACCGCCCTTGGTGATGCCGGCTTCGATGCCGAGGGCATCGAACTCTCGGCCGAGGCGGTCGCCACGGCCCGGGCTCGCGGTCTCGCCGCAACCCGGATCTCGGCCGAACTCTTCATTCCAGAGCGACGCTTCGCCTGCGTCACGGCTTTCGATCTGGTCGAACATCTGATCGACCCGAATGAATTCCTGACACGGGTACGCGACTGGTTGCTGCCCGGCGGCCGGCTGGCGATCACAGTGCCCGATATCGCGAGCCCGGTCGCACGCCTGATGGGTCGGCATTGGCATTATTACGCGCCACCGGTGCATGTGACCTATTTCGACCGCGACACCATCGAGTGCCTGCTGGCCCGGCACGGCCTACACACCCTTTCGATCTCGCACTCGCCCAAAATCTTGACCGCCACCTACGTTCTTGACCAGCTTGACATCCTGAGCCCGGCGATCGGTCGCGTGCTCTCGCCGCTGCGCAAACTGCTGCCGCGTGGACTGCGCGATCGCCCACTGCATTTTCCGGTCGGCGAAATCCTCGTGGTGGCAACGGCTTGAGTACGCGCACGAACCGCGACGTGAGCCGGCGCGAGCTCCTGCTGCTGGCGCTGGTCGGGCTGGTGGCGGTGGCCATTCAGATTCCGATTCACGATCGCTGGGCAGCCCTGCTTGACGAGGGTTATATCCTCGCCATCGCCGACGAAATCAATCATGGCAAACTTCCCTACCGCGATGTGGTGATCGACGCACCGCTACCTGGGGCTTTCTATCTGCTGGCCTGGTGGTTCCGAGTGGCGGGCACCTCAATCCTCGCCTCGCGCTGGTTGGCAGTTGCGGGGTTCGCGCTCTGGAGCACGGCGGCCTTCGCCATCGCCCGTGCCGCCCTGCCCCGCGCCTGGGCGCTCGGCTTTGTCGTGCTGCTGCTGGTCTACCGGATCGCGGCCTTTCCGCATTGGCAGATCTACAGCTACTCGCTGGTCGCGGCGACGCTGGTCACTTCTGCCGTCGCCTTGACCTTTCGGGCGTGGCGTCGGCAAAGCCCGCCGCTCTTTGCTCTGGCCGGCATGATCGCGGGCATGGGCGCGCTTTGCAAACAAGATTATGGGCTTGCCATCATAGGCACGCTCGGTCTGGCGCTGCTGCTGGCGCCGCTGGTCGAGCCAGGTCGGCCACGCACGGCTCGGAGCTGGCTGCAGCCGCCGCTGCTGCTTGGCCTGGGTGCCTTGGTCGCCATCGTCCCGGCTCTCGCCTATTTCGCTGCTCAAGGTGCCCTGCCCGCACTGATCCGACAGACATTATTGGTGCCGCTCTCGGGCGCGAGCAGCTTCGACTACACGCGATTGCCCGCGTCCTGGCCTCTCTTTACGCAGGATCCCGAACTTCGCGCCCAGATCGGCAGCTACCTGCCCTCTATTCTAGCGACCCTGTGGTGGCCGCATATCGAGCCTGGCTGGGTCTGGCGTCAGACCTGGGTCTGGGACGCGGGCTTGAAAATCCTCTACTGGGCACCCTTCGTCGTTTTCCCGCTTGCCGGCATGAGCTGGTTGCTGCGCTGTCGGCGCGATGGGGCTCGGGAATCTTCAGGTCTCGTCGACGCGCAGGCTCGCGGCGGGCTCGCCGGCTTTGGCGGCTTGCTGCTGCTCGCGTGGAGTGGCGGTTTTCTGCTCGCCTTCAACCGGCCGCACGATTGGGTGCATCTGATGATGGTCTACCCACCACAGATCCTGCTGGCGACGGTTTTGCTGCGCGCCGGCTTGCTGCGCCTACCCCCTGCCTGGCGACGCATCGGAACCGCCACAGCGACGAGCGCCTTGGTGCTGCTGGTGGTTTTGGCCACGGCTCTCGGGCGCGACCTGCGCTCGACCATGAACTTCCGACTTTCGAGCCCGCGCGGCGGGGTGTTCCTTGATCAGCAGAACGGCGAAATCGTCGAGGATGTCCTTGCAGATATCGAAAGGCACGCCCCGCCGGGAGACACGCTTGCGGTCTGGCCCGTCCAGCCGATGCTTGCCTTCCTCGCCGGACGCCGTGCCGTTGCGGGCTTCCATGTGCTCTGGCCGGTGCAGGAGAGCGATCGCGACGCGCGCATCATCGCTGAACTCGAAGCGACCGCCGCACCACGGATCGTCTACAGTCTTTCCCAGTTCCAGCACCTCGGCCCGGTCTCGCGGAACGCCCCTGAACTTTGGCACTACCTGAACGGCCATTACGCCATCGATGCGGTCTTCAGCCGCGAGCCGCACGGCCCGCTCGTCACCGCACTCGCCCGACGCGAACGAGCGCATCCGCCGGGCACGCCGACCCTGCCGCAAGGCGCCGTTGACGGACCAGCCCAATGGCGGCTTTGGCCCTTCGGCACCGTGCTCGCCACGCCGATTGGTGCGCCGACGTCACTTACACTTGACGTACCGCCCGATGGCGCTACTCTCGAGCTTGAATGGGGCGTCAATCCCGAGCGCTGGCTTTCCTCCTACGCCGGCCCCTTCCGCTTTCGCATCACGGCGACGCAGACAGGCGGCGGCACGAGCGTGGTTCTCCTCGACGGCGACGCCGACCCGGACCGGGTGCTGGCCGATAGGCGCTGGACATCCGCGCGGCTTGATCTCTCGCGCTATGCCGGTCGCCAGGTTCAACTCGCGCTTCGAATCGACGCCGCGTCACCCATCGACGACCCGCTCGACCTCGCCGGCTGGCGTGAGCCTCGCCTCGTCCCAAACTCTCCGAGAACGCAGTAAGCGGGCAAACGGCGACGGTCTCTCAACGGCGACGGGCGACCACGGCTCTCGTTTTTGGTTGTAACGCAAACATTATGTGAAGGAACCCGATCTCTCCAGGCCCAGACTCAACTCCCACGAGGGTCGCGAGCGGCCTCAGGGCCTCCGCGCTGACCCGGCTCGTCGATCCTCATCTCGTTGGCTGGCGTCTTTGCAAGAATCCGACCGCCGGATTGAACCAACTCCCCGACCAGCCGGTACGAACCCGCAACCCGTGGGGTCTTGAGGCGGACGGCCCGGTCGTAGATCTCGCCCTCGGCGATATCGCGCTCGAGCTCGATCACGGTGGCCGGAGGCTCCGCTACGGACCTGCTCGCGGTATCGAGGCCGACCCAGCGAAGCCGCAAATGCACCGACATCGGCTCCTGCGCGCGGTAGGGATGCGCGGCCGGCAAAGAAATAGTGGATTTGATGCGAAGACGTGTCGAGAATACCCACCGAGCCACGCCCCCTTTCGCAAGACTCGCGAATCGGAGGTCGATGGCATCGGGGGCCGCTAAAATCGGGGCGAGCGGCGTCCCGAGAATCGTTCGGCCGGGCTGGTAGCCCAATCGCAAAGCCTCGAACCAGGTCGAGCGACGGTGGCGGCTATCGAACCGAACAACGACGAAGCCCTCGAAGTGCAACAATTGCTCGACAAATGGCTCGGTCCGCAGATGCTCGACCAAAGCCGAGCGCTCCCGGCGGCGGTTCGTTCCCCAATCCTCCTCGGGATGCACGACCAGCCAGCGCAAACCCGTCGCCTCGACCAGATCGCGAAGCCCGCCGGTCGTAATTTCCCCGGCCTTGATGCGATCATAGACCCAGGCCACATGCGGCGCGTAATAGCCGGTCCAGCCGAGCAGACGAGGCGCCGGTTCACGAAAGCGCCAAAGTGGCACCTCGTACTCGGCAGGGCCGGCGGCCGGCAAATCAAGCACCGGACCAGGCTCGGCCGCGAGCTTCTCGCCGAACCACTCGCCAAAACGAAAATGCCTCTCGTCGGGGCCGATCAGCCGGGGATGAAAATAGCCGCGCAACATCCCGAGACTCGAGGGGGCTGGCTCCAACGACCCGATCCAAAAGCCGGGAGACGGTGACTCGCCGCGCAACGGCAAAACCGCCTTGAGCCCGTCGCCGGGCGCGCGACGCACCAACTGCAACTCCGGTTCATGGACTTCGCACCATCCAGAGAGCGGGTCGCAGCGCAGGAGTCGCGGCAGAAGCAGATCCGCTCCTACGACAAGCACTACCAGCAGAGGGGAAGCCCAGCGCCCAACTCTTCGCACGACGGCAGCATAGCCCGCTGTCACGAGGAGAACTCCGCCGAGTCCCTTGATCATCTGCAGGATGAAATAACGCCGGGCGAAACGCAGCGGCGTGGCGTGGAAGACGAGCGCTGGAGTAGGCAACCACCACGCCTCGCCAAGGTGGAACCAGGCCGCACACGAAAAAACTGCGCCGACCACGATCAGCAGCAGACCCGCACGCGCCAATCTCCATTCGGGCGAGGCGCGCCGCAGTGCAAACAATCCCAGAAATCCGACGAGGAACGGCAGACTGTCGGGGAAGCCGCCCACAAGCCATCGCCAGGCGTCCCCGTTCTGCAGCAGGCCCGCCAGCTCCCACTCGCTCGCCAAGGCCTTGTCGCCGAGGTTACGGGTCGCCCACTGATTGAAAAGTAGGCCCTGGGCCGCCGTCGCCCGCGCCCCTGCCTCGAGATAGTAGATCCCAAGCCCGACCACAGGAAGGCTGGCGACGGCCACTGCGCCCGCGACCCACCAGAAAAAACCGGAACGTCTCGGCACGGGCCGCACGAGTTCAACGCCAAACCAGCTCAGCCCGCCGATCGCGATCGCCAGCGCCCCATAGAACGAAGTGAGGCTGCCGAAGGCCACGGCGAGAGCCAGCGCAGCCGCCCTTCGCAAACGGGGCTCGTCCCGCAGGCAACGCAACGCCAGAAAAGCCCCGAGCAACGCCGCCGGTGCCAGTTGCAGCACATGCGGCCGCACCGTCATCGTAGGCAGAAAGGTGATGGCACTGCCAAACGCACCGCCGAGCCAGGAGATCCAGCGATCAACGCCCGAGCGACGCAGCAGCCGGTAGCCAAACAATCCCGCCAGTGGCTGAGTCAGGAAAAGCGTCAGATTGAATGCGAGAAAGGCCGAGCCGCTGAGCCAACGGAGTGGCGCATAGAGCACCTGCCAAGCCAGGAAATGATCGGTGCTGGTGAGATCCCGCGGCGCCGGCCAGTTCACGCCCCATTCGAGGAGCAGCCCGGGCGCGCTGGTGAGACGCTGGAACACACCGTCGAGCACCAGCATGATGAGCCAGCCATCGGCGAGCGCCTCATCGGCAGGGATGCTGACCAACACCTCGCGCAGCCAATCCTTTGCAAGCGCGGCGTCGAAGAGAGCGTAGACCAGAAAAACCACAAACGACGGAAGTCCCGGCACACGCCGGCAGAAGGAGAGCAGGAGCCCGGCAACTCGACGACTCGCGACCGAAACCGGTTCGCCCTCAGCTCGCGCAGCAGCGGAGCTGGCCTCGGCCACGCCTCCAGCCGACATCGCCTGGGTTGTCATCGGCACCGATTCCAACCCGCAGGTTTCCACGCCGCCTGCAAGCGCCACCCCCGCGATTCAGGCGGATTCGGGAACCCGCGAAAAGGCCGCGATGCCTATCAAATAAATAACCAACCCCAGCGCCAGGACGAAGCCAAAGCCCTGCATCATCGCAAGAATCGTCGCGAGCACCGATGCCATCACGGAAAAGAAGCCGTTCACGGCCCAGCACCAGGCGACATACGCTTCGCCGTTGGGGCCGAGACGGGAAACAGTTCTAAGGCCAAGCGGCATCAGCGTACCCAGGCAGAGCCCAAGCGGCGCCAGCACCAGCACCGTCGCGACCACGCGCAGTTCGAAAGGCCAGCCGATACCCATCTCGACCAGTCCATCTAGCCCGAATTCGTAGAAGGTGACCAGGACACAAAGAGCGAGCCCAAGCCGGGCAAAGGCCAGGTTGCGCCGCGCCATCAGCCGATCGCTGAGCAGGCTGCCCACACCCGTCGAGATCAGCAAGGCAAAGAGGGTCACAGTGAGCGAGTACGTCGGATAACCGAGAAAAAGCGTCAACTTTTGAATCAAGCAGATCTCGATGAACATGAAACCAAGGCCAAGCGCTGCGAAGTAGAGCCCCGAGCTGAATTTATAGGGTACGGTCGCCCAGAGACCGCGGGCGAGCACCAACGGGGCCAACAGAAAAATGGCCGCAAACGCCGCTGACAAGAGCAGAAAAACAACCAGCAAGCGCTCGCCCACGCCCTCTTCGACATTGAAAACCTCGGTCTCGCTGCCGCCGAAAAGAGCGTCACCGAAGCGGACAAAATGCCAGAAGAACGGCCCGTCGTCGGTGATCGCATGCACCTTGTAGGGGTACTCGTCGTAGAATCCCGCCCGCGCGGCACCCTCGAGCGTGATCACGTTCGCGATCGGATTGTCGTTGGCACTACCCGGCCCCGTCCAACTCACCCTCGAGCCCGGCAGCCGCGCCGCCAGCCCACGGAACGCTGCCCCATCCTTCGTCGAAAAGGGAGATTTCCGCAACAGGATGGTCGCCGTCTCGAGTCGCCCAAAGCCCGCCGAGACGCCGACCAGCACGTGTTCTGCAAAGTTCGCCCTGCCGAGTTCGGCAAAGGCTTCTCGCGCCGTACCGAGATAGCGCACAACCCGATTTGGCTTGATATCGTAATCAATTTCGCCAAACTGCGCGGCCAGAATGCCGTTGGGCGAAAGATGCTTGAGGGCGGTCTCGATCATCTGCTGCGTGTAAAGATAGCTCTCCGAAAGCACGAAGGCGCCCGAAGTCGCCGCATTCATCGCTGCGTAGCTATCGGGCGCGACAAACCAGATCAGATCAAATTCGCGCCCCGACCCCTCGAGGTACGAACGACCTTCTGCATTGACGATCTCGACCTTTGGATGCGTGGCGAGGTGCCCGGTGAAATCAGCGAAATGATCGGTCAGCAAGGAGATCGTGACCGGATTGAGTTCAATGCCGGTGATCTCGGAGGCGCCAAGCCGCAAGGACGCGAGAATCTCGTTACCGCCAGCCGAGCCGATGATCGCAACTCTTGGCCCCGGATCGAGGATGCGGAAAGGGAAAGCGCGGTCGCTCGTGTCGTAACGGCCGAGCGAGGCGATATCGCCGTCCCAGCCCATGATCGAAGAACCGATCAGACCGTCATGCACCAGAAACTTGGTCGCCGGGTTGGCCGACGGCACCGGCACCACATCCACCCGGAAGACGGGACTCCAGCGCGAGAACTCGGCCGAGACCTTGGCACCACCCTTGACCATATCGCGAATCGGGTCGGGCAATCGCGGCACGAAACCCACCCCGACCAGCAGAAGGGCGATCAGGGCCAACACCGGCACCGTCCGGACCACCCCCTGTCGCGCACTGAAGCGCAGCGCGGCGGCGCCAAGGATCGCGCCGGAGAGCAGCACCGTGCCGGGCGGCGTCAAGTAAATCAGCGCCGGGATCACCAGGGCACAGCCGAGTGCCGCCCCCATCAGATCGGCGAAATAAAGCCTTGCGATGTTCTCGGTATGGGTAGCGAAGATCTTGGCCAGGCCGAGCCCGGCGGCAAGAAAGGGCAGGAAGATCGCGCCCACCACCACCGCCAGTTTGATCGCTTCGCGGGCCGGCAAATCCCATTCGCCCTGCGAGAAACGCATCACCATGCGGAAGAGGTGCAAGGGCACGAAAACGGTGAGCGCGTAGCTCAGCGCGACCCCCAGCGCGGCGATCAACGCAGAACGCACGACCACGGTCTCGAGGCTGGCGCGACGCAGCCGCGCCGAGAGCGCGACCAGCACGCCGCCTGAGCCAAGCCCAAGCAGCGCAATGCCAATCACCAGATACGTGAAGTAGTAGACCAGCTTGAAGGAAAAGACGCGGGTGTAACTCACCTCAAGCAGAATGACGCCGAGGGCGAGCAGAAAGGTCTCGAGCTGGACTCTGCGCATGCGGGCCTGAGCGAGCTAGCGTGCCCTGCCCGGCCTGTCCAACGTCGGCGCCTGGACCGAGCCCTGGTTTGGCTCCCCGACAAACGGCATCGACACGTCGTCCCTCGGCCTCCAGCGGCAGCCCCTTTGACGGTCTCCGTTGCGCTTGCGGGCGTCGAGCGGCGCCTGGCCCTCTCTACCCACGTGACTGAGACACGGACCTCCCAGGAATTTGAAGTAGAGGGCGCTCAATGTGACCGCCGACTTGGCAGCGGTAAGGGTGCCGAGGGCGGAGCTGCTGCGGGCTTTGGCGGACGGCGATGTCGATCTGGGAGGCGCGTATCCCTGCCCTCTTTTACACCCTGATCGAATCGGCCAGGCACCTCGGCGTCGAGCCGGCCGCCTACCCCGCTGCGGCCACCCGGCGCGCCATCGACAAGCCAAGGACCGTCACGCCGCCATTTGACCTCGCGGATCGTAGGCGCCACAGTTCGGCACTTCACGTGTCGTTGCAGATGACGGCAGCGCCTACCCAGCGCAGCATGGCGCCGCCCTGCCAGCGTTTCACGTTGCGAGTGAACCAGGCGATCCAACCGCGCAAGGCTCTCAACCGGGTTGGTGCTGCGGAGCGTTTTATAGAGAGCGCCTCGGACGCCGAGCCGCTGCAGCGTGAGCGTCTCGGCGAGGCCTTCGAGCAGCGACGTCGCCGCCCCGGGATGCTGACGCTGGAGCGAGCCGGCTTGACGTTCGCAAACGTTTCTCGGCAAGCCTCACCTTAGACGAAGTCATCGCGGCCCCTAGGGTAAACCAGGAGGAGGCCAGATTTTCACGATCGTTGGCAGAGGGAGACGGGCTGCGGCGACCGGAACCTCCGGATCGACATTCGGGAGGTTCCGGAAGAAGGCCGAGATCGCCTCGGTCCACGCGAGAGCTTGGTGTCGCCGTGCCGGCAGTGCTGGTCACCGTCACGGTCGGCGTTGCCGTTGCCGTCGGGGTCGCCGTGGGCGTGTGAATGTAGACCGGCACCTTGAGCGGAATCACCGCAGCGTCGGTCAACGCCGGATCCCCGAAGGTCCCCGCGCTCGTGGCTTGATCGGCGACGCTATTCGGCAGTTGCGCCGTCACAGGGAAGCGCCACGCACTGCGGCGCGAGGCTGATCGCCTTCTTGAAATTTTTCACTGCGTCCTCATAGGACGCCGCCGGCAGCGCACCGTAGATGAGCTTCGCTAAAGTGCGGAGCACCGGGTTGAGGTCGGCCATTTCGTGCTGTCACGCGCCGAGCACGTGAAAGGCGTAGTCATTCGTGGCATGAAGAGCGATGGACTGCTCGGCGTGCTCCTTGATGAGATTCGAGTAGGCGATCTTCGTCCGGTTATCGAGCAGCGGCGCGACGTGCCCGTAACAGATCGCCAGCGCGAGGTGGGCGAGCGCATTCTTCGGGTCGGTGGCCACGGCGCGCTGGACGTAGCTCACGGACTTCTGCCCCAGCGCGAGCTTCTCCGTTTTGGTTTTCGCGTCCGGCATGGCCAGCGCGTACTCGCGCGCGATCTCCCGCAGCAGGTCGGCATCTTTGCCCCCGAGTTTCTCGCCTTCGAGATACGCGCTCAACGATTCCTAAGTCTTGAACTGCTGGTCCAGCGCATCGCCCTTGGCCACGAGAGCGGCGATGGAGTCGTTGCTCGCAAAGCCCGGCCGCGGCAGCGCGAGCGTGAGCAGACAGATGCGGATCAGGCGTTTCATGGTTTGCGAAAGAGGTAGTGGGAGACGTGCCATTCTTTGCCGCGGCGGTAGCCCCAGAGTTCGGCGCAGGCGAGGTAGAAGACGCGCCAGTAGGTCCACCAGCGTTTTGAGTTTCCGGCACCGTACGTTTGCTCGAAGAGCGGGAAGATTTCGGCGCGGTTGGCGTCCATGTTGGCGAGCCAGGCTTCGGCGGTTTTTTGGTAGTGCGTGCCATTCACGCACC
>VFKT01000003.1 GCA_009885395.1 Deltaproteobacteria bacterium
CCAGCCGTCGGTACCATCGGAATCTCTCTTGTTCCATTCGTCCCTTCCTCAGGCCTGATTGGTTGTCGACGTTCGGGCGCAGCGCCCGAACGTCGACAACCAAGGTTTTGCGCCTCCGGCGAAGGAGATCGCGGTAGGCAGGGCTGAAGCACAAATTCGCACGTGGATTTGCGGAGGTTCAGCAGGCGAAGAAAATTGCGCTGTCCACAGAATGTAGACGCGCGACGGGGGGGGCGACGGCCTCGTCGTTGCGAAGCCCGGCACGACACGCCGAGCCGAGTCACAGCCAGCAGTGAAGCGGCTGGCGCGCGGCAAGGCCGGCCACGCGCACTTTTTCCGCCGTGCGATTGAATGCCCCGCCGCACCGGCGCGACAAAGGTCGCGCGAGACGAGCCAAAGACGGTGGACGTTCGAAGCTCGGCGGCGCACGCATCCACCACCAATGCGACGGGGCAGCAGCAGCATCGTCGGCCTCCGTCGCGACTTCAAGCTTGATGAGGAAGGGACGGGACGAATGGAAGAAGAGAAATTCCGATGGTATCGACGGCTGGCGGGCCTACTCGCCGCGCGGCTGCCGGAGGCGAAACTCGATGACGTGGCCGACCCACGCGCTCGCCGAGGTCTTCGCTGGAAGAAGCTCGGCGTGCTCCTCGGCGCCGTCGTCGTGGGCATCTGCGCGGGCATGAAGAGCCTGGCCCAGCTCGAGAACATGACCGCCGAGATGGGGCGCGCCATGAGGCGTCCGCTCGGCATCGAGCGGCGCATCCCGGACACGACGATGCGCGACCTGCTCTGCAGGATGGATCCGCGCGAGCTTCGCGGCGCGATTCACGCGCAGGTGCGGGCGGCACATCGGCGAAAGGCGCTCCGGCCGGACCGGCTGCCCTTCGGCGTCCTGGTGCTGGACGGCAAGAGCACGGCGATTGCCGGCTGCGACGACTTCTACGCCCAGCGGCAATCGCAAGGCGATGGCGCCCAATTCACGTCCTTGCTCCGCACGGTCACGTGCACGCTGGTC
>VFKT01000363.1 GCA_009885395.1 Deltaproteobacteria bacterium
CCCTCGTAAATGAGCGCACTGGGCTTACCATCCACCCGTACCGCAGCAAGCCGCCGCACGGGCCGCGAAAATTAAACTCGCAGCGCAGAAATTAAACGCACGTCCCCGTTCGGAGGGCGAGGCTGGCGTCGGCCTTGGACTGGGCGAAGGCCTGGCGGGCGGCTTCGCGCAGATCGGCGTCGAAGAGGATGTCGATGGTGGTCATGGCGAGCGCACGGGCGCCGTCGAGGGCGGCCTGGTCACCCATCTCGGAACCGGCCCAGCGGGTGAACTCGGGGTTGTGGATCGCACAGCTTCGCGGCGCAGCCGCCAGCATCGGGTGGATCGAGGGCACGCGGTGGCTGACGTTGCCCATATCCGTGCTGCCCAGCGCCTCGGGCGGCAGACGGTCGAGCGGGGTGAAGGATCGGCCGAGAGCTTCCGCGTTGCGCTGAAACGCCGCGGCCAGGGGCCGGCAGGTATTGAGCTCAAGGTAGCGAACCGGACTCCAACGGACCTCGACCATCGCACCGGTGGCGTTGGCGCCGGCCTGAAAACAGGCCTCGACGCGGGCTTCGAGCGCGATCAGGGCACGCGCGTCGCGGGCGCGTACCGAGAAGCGGCCGGCGCTGTGCTCAGGCACAACATTCGCGGCCTGGCCGCCGTCGGTGATGATGCCGTGGATGCGTTCGGTGGCGCGGATATGCTGCCGGAGGGCAGCGATGCCCTGATACGCCAGCACCAGAGCGTCAAGCGCATTGATCCCGGCATGCGGCATCGCCGAAGCGTGTGCCGCGCGGCCGGTGTAGAGGACATCGACCTCGGCGATCGCGATCGAGGGCATGGTCGAGAGGTTTACGCCGGCGGGGTGGATCATCAGCGCCGCATCCAGCCCATCAAAAGCGCCATGACGGGCCATGATCTCCTTGCCGCCGCCGTGTTCTTCAGCCGGCGTGCCGAGCAGGCGGACGCCGCCCGGCAGCTCGGGTACGGCTCGCGCCAGCGCCAACATCGCGCCCAGCGCCGAGGTCGCGATCAGGTTATGGCCGCAGGCGTGGCCGATCCCCGGTAGCGCGTCGTATTCGGCAAGCAGCGCCACCTGCGGCCCGCTGCGGCTGCCGATCCGGGATTCGAAGGCTGTTTCGAGGCCAAAGACGCCGCGTTCGCAGCTGAGTCCGGCCGCTTCGATTTCAGCCGTCAGCAGTGCAGCCGCATGGTGCTCGACAAACGCCAGCTCCGGATCGGCGTGGATCTGATGCGAGACGCGGAGCAGCCGCTCGCTCAGCTCGTCGACGGTTTGAATGATGCGTCGCTTGAGCTCAGTCGGATCGCTCGAAGGCGGAAACCATGAAGAGGGGGGCATCTGCGGATCTTGTCAGAGGCTGCGGCCCTGAGCGAACCCGGCTGGCACCCCGCTACCGAAGGCGACTAGGGACGCTGGCGCCCCTTCGCAGTCGGCGACCGGCCCCGCGCGAAAATATTAAACTTTCGACGCGAATATTAAACGCACGTCCCCTCCGGCTCCTACGGCTTCGGGGCGGCGGCGGCGGGGGCTAGATCTTTGGCGACGGGCTCGGCGAGGACGGGGAGTTCAGTTGGGACGTCGTCGAGGATGGAATCTGTGAGATTGCTGGTCGAGTTCCAGGTGAGGAAGATCGAGGTCACCATGAAGACGATGGCGGTGCCGGTGGTCAGGCGGGTGAGCAGGTTGCCGGCGCCGGCCGAGCCGAAGATGGTTTGGCTCGAGCCGCCGAAGACAGCGCCTGCGTCGGCGCCCTTGCCGGTTTGCAAGAGCACGACGGCGATCAGGAAGAGCGACGAAATGACGTGGATGATGGTGATGGCGATCGACATATTTCAGGCCTCGAATTCAACAATGCGGGCGAAAGCCTCGACTTCGAGGCTGGCGCCACCGACCAGGGCACCGTCGATATCGGCCTGAGCCATCAGGCCATCGACGTTATCCGGCTTCACGCTGCCACCGTAAAGGATTCGCATCTGATTTGCAGGGTGCCCCAGTCGGTGCAGGCAAGCCCGCAGGGCGGCATGCGTTTCCTGCGCCTGCTCGGGGGTGGCGACGCGGCCGGTGCCGATCGCCCAGATCGGCTCGTAGGCCAGCGTCAGCCGCGCCGGTTGGTCCAGGACCAGGCCGGAAAGACCCGCCCCGATCTGGCCTTCGACGACCTCCAACGTGAGGCCGGCATCGCGCTGGGCGAGGGTCTCGCCGACGCAAAGGATCACGGAAAGCCCGTGCGCCAGCGCCGCCTCAACCTTGCGCCGCACCAGCGCGTCGGTCTCGCCGAAGATCTCGCGCCGCTCTGAATGCCCCAAAAGAACATGGCTGGCGCCGAGTTCGGCGATCATCCCGGGCGAAATCTCACCCGTATACGCCCCCTTGGTCTCGTTGAAGCAGTTCTGCGCCGCGACCAGCAGGCCGCGTCCGGCGGCCAGCCGGGCAACGCTCTCCAGCGCCGTGAAGGGCGGGGCGACCAGAATCTCACGCTCACCGGCGGCGAGGCGTGCCTGCAACCGGCCGAGCAGACCCTCGACCAGCGCACGGCTTCGGCGCGGGTGCCGTGCATCTTCCAATTGCCCGCGAGCAGCGACTTTCTCGGCGTCGTCATCCGATCTCCTTCATCGAAAGGCTTCTCGCTGAGGCGACTGTCCCGAGGGGCGAGACCAGAGCGCTACCCGCGCTGCGCGCCGCCGTCGCAAGCCCTGATCGAGTCTTTATCGTCAACCGAAATCCGCCCCTCATCCGAGCGCGGCGACGCCGGGTAGAATCTTGCCTTCGAGGAATTCAAGCGAAGCGCCGCCGCCGGTCGACACATGCGACATCCGCTCGGCCACACCGGCCTTGTTGACGGCAGCCACCGAGTCGCCGCCGCCGACCACCGTGGTGGCTCCTTCCGCGGCGACGAGGGCCGCGGCGATCGCCAGCGTACCTCCCGCAAAAGCGTCGATCTCAAAGATCCCCATCGGACCGTTCCAAAGAACCGTCTTCGCTTGCAGGATCTCGTCGGTATAGCGCCGCCGGGTCTCGGGCCCGATGTCGACGCCAAGCCAACCTTCGCGGATGGAAACACCCGAAATTTCCGCAACCACCCCGGCCGTCGGCGTCTCCGCAATAATATGATCCGAGGGCAGCAGCAGACGGACGCCGCCGGCCGTTGCCTTCGCGAGCAGCGAGCGTGCGAGATTGAGCTTGTCGGTCTCGCAGCGTGAAGCTCCAATCGCCGTACCCTGCGCGGCAAGGAAGGTGTAGGCCATCGCGCCGCCGATGAGGAGCGTATCCACCCGCGGCAACAGGTTCTCGATCACCGTGATTTTGTCGGAGACCTTGGCGCCGCCGAGGATCGCGACGAAGGGCCGCTCGGCACCGGCGAGCAAGGCGCCGAGGTGGTGCAATTCGTCGCGCATCAACAAGCCTGCGGCGCGCTCGGCAACCAACGGCGCCATGCCGGCGGTCGAGGCATGCGCCCGGTGCGCCGCACCGAAAGCATCGTTCACCCAAACATCGGCCAGGCGCGCAAGCTCTGCCGCGAAAGCCGGATCATTTTTTTCTTCACCGGCGTGGAAACGCAGGTTCTCAAGCAGCAGAACTTCGCCTTCAGTCAGGGCTTCGACTTGCGCTTCGACGGCCGGGCCGACACAATCGGTTGCAAAGCTCACTTTTTGACCGAGCAACTCCGCGAGGCGCCGGGCGATCGGGGCCAGGCTTTGTTCGAGGTCGGGCTTGCCCCTGGGTCGACCAAAATGCGACGCCAGAACCAGGCGGGCGCCGCGCGAGAGGGCAAGCCGCAGCGTCGGCAGGCTGGCCCGGATGCGCGAATCGTCAGTGATCCGCCGGTCGGCACCCGTACCGGTGGTGGGCACGTTGTAGTCGACGCGCACGAAAACCCGCCGACCGGCCAGCGCGACATCCTCGATCTGGCGCATCAATCAACTGACGCTAGAGCGAAGCGCCAACGTGCCGGATCACGTCAACCATTCGGTTTGAGAAGCCCCATTCATTATCGTACCACGCCAGCACCTTGACCATCTGCCCCTGCAACACGCGGGTCAGGCTTGAGTCGAAGATCGACGAGTAGGGGGTGTGGTTGACGTCGATTGAAACAATCGGATCTTCGGTGTAGGAGAGGATGCCTTTGAGCGGCCCTTCGGCGGCCGCCTTCATCGCGGCGTTGATCTCGGCCTCGGTGGCCGATTTTTCGAGCTCGGCGGTGAGATCGACAATGGAAGTGTTGGGTGTGGGCACCCGGATCGCCATGCCGTCGAGCTTGCCTTTCAACGCCGGCAGCACCAACGAGACCGCCCGCGCCGCGCCGGTGGTCGTCGGAATCATCGACAAGGCGGCGGCTCGTGCCCGACGCAGGTCGGAATGCGGCAGATCGAGAATCTGCTGGTCGTTCGTATACGAGTGCACGGTTGTCATCAGGCCGCGCTTGATGCCGAAGGTTTCGTGCAGCACCTTGGCCACCGGAGCCAGGCAGTTGGTGGTGCAGGAGGCGTTTGAAATCACATCGTGTTTCGCCGCATCGTAATCCCTGTGATTGACGCCATAGACGACCGTCAGATCAGCGCCGTCGGCCGGCGCCGAAATCAGCACCTTGCGCGCCCCGGCGCTGAGATGGGCGGCGGCCTTCTCGCGTTTGGTGAAGAGGCCCGTGCTTTCGACCGCCACCTGCACGCCGAGGTCTTTCCAGGGCAGCTTGGCCGGATCGCGCTCAGAAAACACTTTCACCGCACGGCCACGGACGAAGATCTGGCCTTCACCCACCTCGACCCCATCGAGCCGGCCGTGGATCGAGTCGTACTCGAGCAGGTAGGCGAGGGTGGGCGCGTCGGTGAGGTCGTTGACCGCGACGATTTCGACGTCGGAGCGATCGAGAGCGGCGCGCAGGACATTACGTCCGATGCGGCCGAAGCCATTGATGCCGACACGAATCGCCATGGGGTCTCCTCCTCAGGGGTGCAACGGGCCCGGGATCGGGCTGCCAATCTGTCTTCGGTCGTTCCTAAAGGTCACCTTACGCAAGTCAAGACGGCGGGCCTTTCGGTGGAACATTGAAAAACGATCCCAAACAGGCTTTGGTGGCTGTGGGGATCGGGACAAAATGTCCCGTGTGGTTGTGGAGCGGGGGCATGATCGAGCACCTTTTCTCGGGCACGGGGCCGGTGGTCATGGGCGTGCTCTGGCTGTTGGTCGCGTTTTCGACAGGCAGTTGGGGCGTCACTTTCCATAAGTTGCGCGAGCTACGTCGCGCCCGACGTGAGTCCAAGGAGTTCATCGAGATCTTCTGGGAGTCGAAAAGTCTCGGCCAGATCCACGGCGCCAGCAGCGGCTTGAAGCAAAGTCCGGTCGCGCAGGTTTTCCGCGCCGGCTACCAGGAGTTGCAGCGGATCACGCGCGCCCGTCGCAAGGAAGAGGTCGAAGAAGAGACCGAACTCGGCGGGACGGCCAACGTCGAACGGGCGATGCGCCGGGCGACCAACCTCGAACTCACGCGCCTGCAGCGCGCCCTGACCTTCCTCGCCACCACCGCCTCGACCGCC
>VFKT01000188.1 GCA_009885395.1 Deltaproteobacteria bacterium
CGACGCGATCAGGGACCCCAGGCCAAGCCGCGCCATCGCCGCGCAGACCGCCTCCACATGCCCGTGCGCCGCCGACGCGGTGATCTCGAAAACCTGCCGCACCGGCAAGACTTCCTCTCCCTGCAGCACGCGACGAATCAAGTCGATCAGGTGGCCGGGCAGGTGCGAGAGGTTGCCGAGGGTTTCATTCCTGACCGTGCCGCCTTCACGGTAGCTGCGGCGCAACAGATGCGTCTCGTAGACCTTTGTGGATATTTATGAGTATAAATATGGATATGTCCATCCAGGCTCTCTCATTTGCGATCACGCCACAAATGGTCTCGCTGATTGCCGAGATCGACGAATTCAAGGGTGCCTGGCGGGCGTTGGGGACGCTTGCGCCTGACCGCCTGTCGGCATTGCGGCGCGTTGCGACAATCGAGAGCATCGGCTCTTCGACTCGGATTGAAGGAAGCAAGCTGTCGGACAATGATGTCGAGCGGCTTCTGTCAAATATCGAAATTTGCCACTTCGCCACCCGCGACGAGCAGGAAGTTGCCGGATACGCCGAAGCGATGGAAACCGTCTTCGCATCGTTCGACGCGATTGCGCCGACCGAGAACCACATCAAGCAGCTACACCGCGATTTGCTGGTACATGGCAGTAAGGATGCGCGGCATCGCAGCGCTTACAAAACCAACACCAATCATGTCAGCGCCTTCGATACCGAAGGTCAAGAAATCGGCGTTGTCTTCGAGACGGCCAGGCCGTTCGATACCCCGCGCTTGATGATGGAGTTGGTCGAATGGGTGAATGAGACACTGGATCAGAAGCAGCTTCACCCGCTACTCGCTACCGCGATCTTCATCGTCGTCTTTCTCGAAATCCATCCCTTCCAGGATGGCAATGGCAGATTGTCGCGGGTGCTGACCACCTTGCTTCTGTTGCGCAGTGGCTATGCCTATGTCCCCTATTCGTCGCTCGAAAGCGTGATCGAGGCGAGCAAGGAGGGCTATTATCTCGGGCTGCGGCGGACGCAGGGAACGATCCGCAGTGACGCCCCCAACTGGGAGCCGTGGATCATCTATTTCCTTCAGTCGCTCCGGCAGCAAAAGACCCGCCTTGAAACGAAGATCACGCGCGAACGGTTGATGGTCGAGCGGTTGCCCGAACTGGCGGCTCAGATTCTTGAGCTGGCGAAAGCATATGGGCGGATCACCAACCGCCAGGTTGTGGATACAACGGGTGCAAACCGCAACACGGTGAAAAAGCATTTACAGATGCTGGTATCGGCAAGCCACCTTGTTCAGCACGGCAGCGGCAAAGCGACATGGTACAGCCGCGTTTGACAGCATGGGCCCACCAGTCGCCAACGACCCGAATTCGCATTCCGCACAACGCACCCTCCGACCGCGCATCAGCTCCCATAATTGATTGACGACGATTGGCCGCACAGAGCGCCGCCCTGGGCTGCGGCGAGCACTGGCGTTGGAACAGGCCCGGTTCGCTTGGCGCCTGTTCCTGCCCCTGCCAGTCTGCCGGGTCGAGCGTCGCCGCGCTGCCCAACCCGGTGCGTCCTTACCGAAGATCAAGGACGACCCCGCATTCTGGGCCCGGCCCGGATAAATCGAGTCTATATTTGTAAAGCCATCCGTCTCGTGGGACAACCCCCGACCATGGCAACGGGCAAAGGACGGCGGATGACGAGCGGGAACGAGGCTGTGGCCGCTGCACCAACCGCGGCTGCAACGCGGGGCCGCCGCGTTCAAGTATCGCGGGCCTCGCGAGCCCGGACAGACGCCGCTGACGAGACTTCACGGCGGCCGACCTACGAATCAGGCGATCGGCTGATCCGGATGTTCGTCGCCCTGTTGCGGGCACCGCAGGGACGTGAGCAGGCGGCGCTGGCGACGGAACTCGGCATTTCGACGAAAACCGTGCGGCGCTACACCACCGTCTTGCAGCAGGCGCTTTTCGACAACCACGGCGAACCGCTGCTCAAGATAAGTGGCCAGGGCGATCGGCGCCGGCTGCGCCTGCAGCGCGACGAGTTGGGCGGGGACGTCAACATCTTCGAAGCCGCAACCATGTTTTTCTCGACTGCGGCCCTGCGCGCGTTGCGTGCCGGGGCGTTCGACGAGAGCGCCGAGCAGCTCTGGCAGCGCCACGTCAAGAAGCTGCCGGCCGAAACGCAACGCGCCCTGGAGCACGTCGAGCGACGTTTCTTTTATGTCCCCTTCGCCCCCAAGGACTACTCCAAGCATGGCGAGATTTTCGACGCCGTGCTCTCGGCAGTGGTGCGACGCAAGGAGCTCGAGATCCGCTACCTGAAGCCGGGAAAATCGGCGACCCGGCATATCTTCAAGCCCTATACCTTGCTGCTCTACCGTGACGCGCTCTATCTGCTTGGCGAATCAAGTCGACACAAAAAACCGATCTACCTGGCGATCGATCGGATCGAGAGCTGTGCCCGGACCGGCAGTGATTTCAGCCTGCCGCGCGATTACGATCCGGCGGCCTTGACAAAAGGCGTGTTCGGCATCTGGGAAGGCCCCGAACGCGAAGTCGTCCTGCGGCTGCGCGGCCGCGCCGCCGAACAGATCGCCGAGCGGCGGCTCGATCCCCGCCAGATTCTCGAACAAACTCGCGGCGGCGACACCCTGCTCAAGCTACGCACACGCGGCTGGCAGGAACTGGCTTGGTGGATCCTCTCCTACGGCAAGGATATCGAGGTGATCGGACCGCCCGAATTGCGCGAGTACGTTACGTCCGAGGTACGCGGTGCGGTGCGGCTCTACGCGCGCACCCCACCGCGCATCTGAACTGCGTTCAGGCGAATCCGATTTGCCGGTCGAGATCGTCGGTATTGACGTCTTCGAATTTCAGGATGTCCATCTCTTCGAAGGCGCGCCGCACTTTCGGCGTCAGCAGGCCGAGCTTCTTCAGGTTGGGCACGATGCGCTGAAAGAGCATGCCACGGAAGAGCCGCCCGGTCTCCGATTCGAGCACGGTCTTTTGCAGCGCCACGACATCCCAGCCCATGGCGTCAGCGATCTGGCTGCCCACCAGCCTGTCGCGCATCAGACGCGAGGCGTAGATGATGAAATCTTCGCGATCGGCAAGCTCGTTGGCGGGCATATCCTTGTAGTGGTCGCGGAGCGAGAGCACGCCGAAAGCCACATGGCGGGCTTCGTCCTTCATGACGTATTTGAGCAGATTCTTGAGTAGCGGCTCCTGACAAATCGAGTGCAGGCTGCCGAAGGCCGCCATCGCCAGGCCCTCGATCAGGATCTGCATGCCGAGGTATTTGAAATCCCAGCGAGAGTCTTGAACGGTTGCGTCAAGCAGCTCACGCAGGCTCGGCGTGATCGGCCATTGCCACTCAAGCTTTTCGCGCAGGTAGCGCGAGAAGACCTCGACATGGCGAGCCTCGTCCATGGTCTGCGAGCCAGCGTAATATTTGGCGTCCATCCAGGGCACGCCGCCGACGAGCTGAGACGCGATGATCAGCGCCCCCTGTTCGCCATGCAAGAACTGGGAGAGCTGCAGCGCGAGTTGGGCGTGGCGCAGGCGGGCCTTCTCGCGTGCGTTCAGCTTGTGGAAGGGGGCGAAGTCATTCAACGGGTTCAAGAACTCCGGCAGGATCTCGCCCTCGGGATCGACTTGCGTCTCCCAGGCGAGTTGCTCGGTGCCGTTCCATTGCTCGCGCTTGGCCTTTTCGTAGAGGTCGTGCAGGCCTTCTTTGGTCGTCGCGTAGTTCCAGACCAGGCTGGTGTCGTAGGAGGCGAGGACGATGTCCATCTCGCGCTCCATGTTTTCGAGTTGATTCACCGCTGCTGCCGTTGCCTGCATGAAGCCTCCGCGTTTTGTGTTTTGGGTCCGAAAGGCCGGGGTGCCAATGACGAGGTGCCGCGTCCCCGACCTTGAAACCGGCCGTCGATGTCGGCGAGTCTGGCGCAATCGTTGAAGCTAGTCAACGAACCCGACGTCGATTTCGGTTTTTTTTCGGGGTGACTCGTGATACCCCCGTGGCGTGATGCGCCATCTCCCCGGGGCCGCCGTACCCGCCGCGGCCGAAGAGCCCGCCGGTCGGGGCGATGCGTCGGGAAAGCCCGCCGTAGAGCGGCTGGTCCAAGCCTCCGCCGGCACTTTTGATGTCCTCTCGGCCCATGACCCCGGCGCACCGGCGCTGCCCAGCCCACCTCCGCGGGGCGCAAGCCGGGCCCCCCCAGCGGCAACGCGAGTGGTGCGCATTCCAAAGCAGGCGCGCGCCAGGTTGACCCGCGAGAAGGTGCTGGAGGCAGCCGTCGAGTGCTTCGAAAACACCGGCTACGACGAGACCACCACGGCGATGATCGCATCCCGGGCCGGCATCGGGGTGGGCACGCTCTATGGGTACTTTCGCGACAAGCGCGAAATATTGATCGAAATCCTCGACCGCACTGTGGCCGAGGTGGGCCGGATGGTGGTCGAACGGCTGGACCCGGAAGGTTTCGGCAGCCGTGATCCACGCACGGTTGCTCGAGAGTTGATTGACGCTGTGTTTCATATGCATAACCACTCGCCGGGCCTGCAGCGCATCCTCTGGGAGCGCTATTTCAAGGATGAGACGTTTCGCGTTTTCTACGATGAGATACGCGCGCGCACCCGGGTCGCGATCGAGAAGTTCATCGACACCGTGGCGGCAGGCGGTCTTCTCCGGGACATCGACCGCGAGCAGGCCCCCTTCGTGCTGCTTAACGCCGTGCAGTGGAATGCGACGCAGGCGTTTCTGCGCGGGAACGAAGAGCAGATTGACGCGACGGCCCACGCCACTGCCGATATGGTCGCCGCATATCTCTTCCGCTGACGCGAGTAGCCGATTTCAGAACGCAGCGAGCCGCAGCGAGCATCAAGGCTTCGAGTTCAAGGTGCCGGCAGCGACGTCGGCGACGCGCGCCACCTCCGCTCTGGTGGCGCCGTGGTAGCGCCGTTCGCGAACGACTTTGAGCGCCGCCATCGTCAAGCGGGTACGGGTGACGTCGCGCTGGCGGGGCGGCGAGCGAGGTCGGTGCCGATCGGAATCCGGGAACGATCTGAACTCGGAACGACCTGTTTTATCCCCTATGCGACCAGTTTCTTGACAATTTTGCGTTTGGTGGAGTTGATCTGGATCAGATCGGCGATGCCAAGGTCGGCGATATCGTCGCCGGCCAGCCTGTCGCCTTCGCTGCGGATCTGGTCCATATCCACCCAGGCTCCGTAGTGGGCACGCGTGCGCTCGGTGACGATGCCGGCCTTGTCGAGCGTTTTGACGAGCGTTCTGAAAATGTTGGTCGACTGCTTCATCAGGCGGCGGCGATCGTTGTCGGTGAAGGCTTCGGCGATGGCGTCACGCGCCCACTCCCAATCGATGCCGTAGCGTGGGTAGATCAGACGTTTCTGCTCGGCGTTGACCAGATTGAAGAGCAGCCGCTGGAAGCATTCGAGGGCCCAGTCTTCGACCCGCGCGTGTTCCTCGGTACTCAGCTCGGGCAGCACGCTATGCGCCCAGAGCTTGCCGAAACGATGGTGGAAGGCCTCGTCGGTCATGATGAGCTGGCAGAGCCGGCGCAGCGTCGGGTCGGTGGAGTTGGTGTAGAGCGAGGTGAACGAGCCCATCGCCAGGCCTTCGATCAGCATCTGCATGCCGATGATTTTTTTGTAGACCTCTTCGCTGGAGACGATGTCACAAAGCAAAGAGCGGATGGTGTCGCCGACCGGGAAGATTTGACCATCGAATCTCGATTTCATGTAGAGCGTGAAGGCGTGCACATGGCGCGCTTCCTCGCGGACCTGGTTGGCGGCGTATTCCTGCGCCCCGGGATCGAGAAAGATTTCACAAAGACTGGCCGAGAGGCTGAGCGCACCCTGTTCGCCGTGCAGCAGGTTCGAGATGAACCAGCACGAAACATCGTCGCGGAACCGGAGGCGCTGCCCCCCGTCGAGGCGATCCCAGATCGCGGTATTCGACTCGGCCAGGAACTCATCGGGCAAAATTTCGAGATTGGCCGGGCGGGGTGCCTTCAGGTCAATATAATCAGGATCCTCGGGGTTCCAGAAATGCTCTTCGGTGCGGGCGATGATTTCCTCGAAATCACTCGAACGCTGGAAGTAGCGGGGAACCTCGATCATCGCGGGAAAATCGTCGCGTGAAACGGTGCGGTAGGACGGGTCGATTGCCATGAAACCTCCTCGAAAATCTGCTTACGAAGCAACTCCGTATCGATGAGGGGGCTTCAGTCAAGAGGGTTGGCCGAGATTTCCCCGGGCGGGTCGTCGGGGGGCACGGCAGGCCGTCGCTTCGGGCCCGAAATCCCATTTGGGTGGAGCATCCGTGCCTTTTGGGAGGAAATCGGGAAGAGTCCGTTGCTCCGACCTTCAAAGACGGTACGGGACGCGAAAGAGGCCAGTTTTTTCGGCACCGGCGCCTGCCGTGCGCAATGAGTTGTCCGGCCATGATGGTCGGACGGAAATCGAGGAGAGGCATCATGTCTGAAAACACCCGAAACGATCTGGTTCTCGAACACCCGGCCATCGGGATTACCGGGCGGATTCTGTTCACGTTGATTTTCTTCTTGTCCGGTATCACCCATTTCACGGATATCGAGGCCTACGTGGCGCTGATGCCGGCGGCGATTCCGTGGCGCACGTTCTGGGTGCTGATTTCGGGTGTGGTCGAACTTCTGGGGGCCGGGATGATCCTCACCAACCGCAGGCCACGCCTTGGAGCCTGGATGCTGGTGCTCTTTCTGGTTCCGGTCACCGTCTGCGTGCATGGCACCGCCATGGTCGGCGACGCCGATGCACCGATGCGAGCCATCCAGCTCTCGTTCTTCCTTAAGGGTTTGACGATGACCGGGGCGGCTTTGCTGATCACGCAGCTCGGGGTCGGCGAGCGGAGTGGAGTTGCAGCGCGGCGCGGCATCTCTGGGGTCTGAAGTATGCGCCTCGTTACCTATGATTTCAGGGGAGCGCGGCGGCTCGCGGCGAAAGTCGGCGAGAAGGTCCTGATCGACCTGAACCGGGCCTATGCGCTGCGACTCGCTGAGCGTGGCGAGGTGCGTGCTGAAGCGCGCGCATTGGCTGAGCTGCCGCCTGAAATGCTCGGTTTTCTTGACGGTGGCGAGCCGTCGATGGTGGCGGCCCGTCATGCTTTCGCTTTCGGGGCGGATCTCGCGCACCGCGATCCGCAACAGGCACGCGGCCTCGGCGTGGTGCTTGATTCCGACGAAAGCGGTTTTCGTCTGCTCGCCCCCATTCCCGAGCCGCGCCAGGTGCTGGCCGTGGCGGTGAACTACCGCGACCATGCCGCCGAGATGCAGCGCGAGCTGCCCTTGCGTCCGAAGATTTTTGCCAAGGTCGCGACCTGCATCGTCGCATCCGGCGCGCCGATTCTGCGGCCGCGCGTCAGCAGTTTCGTCGACTGGGAGGGCGAGCTTTGTGTCGTGATCGGCCGGCGCGCCCGCAACGTCGCCGCCGCTGACGCGCTGGATTTTGTGGCTGGCTATACCATCGGCAACGACGTCACAGCCCGCGACTGGCAGCTCCATTCGCCGACGCTGATGATGGGCAAGAGTTTCGACAGCTTTGGCCCCCTCGGGCCAGCCCTTGTGACTCGCGACGAGGTCCCCGATCCGCAGAGCCTGGAGCTCCGCACGCTGGTCAATGGCGTCATCAAGCAAGATTCAAATACGCGCCATATGCTTTTCGGCGTCGCGCAGATCATCGAGTATCTTTCGGCGGCCTTTACTTTGCGGCCGGGCGATGTGCTTTTTACCGGCACGCCTCCCGGGGTTGGGGCCGGCCGCGAGCCGCCGGAATCGCTCGCCGCAGGTGACGTCGTGCGCGTCGAAATCAGCGGCCTTGGGGCTCTTGAGAACCCGGTGGTCGAGGAGTCG